>PIVW01000616.1 GCA_003353825.1 Chloroflexota bacterium | reverse complement strand
TCAATAACTTGGGGGAACTAACCCGTCCACGAAGGTGGACGTTCGGCGTAGGTTCGTAGAACCCCGCCCTCAGAGCCCGAATTCATTCGGCGAGTGCCCCGGAATATTGAGAAGATACCCTTACAGATATACCGCGCAATATAAGTAGAGCGTCGAGTTCACTTACAATCTCTATCCTACTCTACCACTCAATTCATAACTACATCTGAAAACTCTGGAAAAGTCTGAAACGGCTGTTCGCACCCCTATATACAGGGGGGTTTTGCTCGTTCGCACCTGTGTAAACGGGGGTAACAAATAGCTCAAAAAAGTCTTCCAGAGTTCTCAGAACTACATAGTCATTAAGATTTTAACGCAACTTCCTCCAGCGCATCCTGACATTTTGCTTACAAATACTCAGCACATGTAATTCTACTTTCAAATATGTCGGGTATTAACCTGGCCAGCGCTCTAGCCGATGTTTAACAGATGCAACAAAAGCATCGGCAATGGCGCCATCCAGTAGGCGATGGTCGAAACTGAAGCTGAGGTAGGCCATTGAACGGATGGCAATGCTGTCCGCCGCATCGGGAAGAAGGGGATGGTCGGAGCTGAGGACAACCACTTGTTTATGGATACGGCCGACGCCGAGGATACCCGCCTGGGGCTGATTAATGATGGGGGTGGCGAAGAGGCTGCCGGCCGTACCATGATTGGTGATCGTAAACGTCCCCCCCTGGATTTCATCCGGCGTCAGGTTGCCGCTGCGGGCGCGTTGGCCGAGATCGTTCACCCTTTGGGCGAGTGCCGCCAGGTCGAGCGAGTCAGCATGTTTGATGACGGGAACGACTAAGCCATCGTTGAGGGCGACGGCGATACCTACATGGATATCCCCATGTAGCAGGATGCCGTCGTCGCTCCAACTGCCGTTGGCGTAAGGGTG
Source organism: Chloroflexota bacterium (assembly GCA_003353825.1). The sequence goes on along the minus strand of PIVW01000616.1, from coordinate 2,255 downwards.
CTGTTTGAGGGCAGCAGCCACGGCCACGACGATGTAGGATGTAAAGGTCAGTTGAAGGCCCTGTTGCTCGAATCGGGCCTTATTCGTATAGCGATGATGGATAACAGCGGTAAGATCACAGTCGAATACCGTTGTTACATGGGCCGATGTTCGTTTAGACTGCACCATGTGCTCGGCGATAAGATGGCGTATGCGGCTTGGGGGGATGATCTTTGCAGCGGTCTGCAAGGGGGTAGGGGGAAGAATCTGCGGGCGCAATCCTGCGGCAGAGTCAAGCTGAGGGATGGGGGTGGTGTTCCGACCGGCAGCGGTATCTCGTGTTTGCAGGTAGGCTATGACATCTTTCTTACGAACCCGACCTTTGAGCCCGCTGCCGGACACCTGACTGAGGTCAATATCATGTTCTTCCGCCAGTTTGCGCACGACCGGGCTGATGAACCCCAAATCAGGGTCGGGGACCGCGGGCTGCGTGTCGCCACTAGAGAGAACGGTAACATTTGTTTCAGCCTTGGTACTGGCAATTGTCTCAATGCCGATCTCGCCACCCACTTCCGCTTCTTCGCCAGGTTGCCCGATGGTGGCCAAAAGCGAGCCGGCAGCTACTGTTTCACCAACCGCTACGTAGATATTGAGAAGCACGCCTTGGGCGGGGCTGGGCACCTCGGTATCCACTTTGTCAGTCGAAATCTCGAGCAAAGGAGCGAATTTCGCAATAGCGCCCCCCTCCTGCACCAGCCATTGGCTAACTGTGCCTTCTACAACAGATTCGCCCAGTCGTGGCATGTAGACATTGGTTGCCATATCAGTCTTTCATTCCCATTGTGTTTGTAAATTAGTAGACCAGTTGACCGGGAAACCAGAAAACCGGGACGCGTCGTCGAAGCGCACATGGAGGTTGGTATTGTCAGATAATTTGGTTTTTAGATTTTTGTATGGCTCTTTGGGATTTTCTGTGCAACTTGAGGCGGATTGCCAAATCCACGCCAGTTTTGCTGAAGTTAGGCAGCTGTTACCGCACGAAACGGGGATTTGGCAATCTCATTTGAGCAGATGCACGGAATCTACCAAAGAGCCTTTTGTATTACGGCATGAACGAGTGGTCCACGTACTTTTCGATAGGAAGAATGCCGTACGCTGGCTACGCATAATGATTTCGGATAATGACCAGGATATCCGGTTCCAACGACTCCCAGCTTCGATCTGTGGATTTGTTGACAGTGATGAAATCAACGGTGAGGAAGATATTAGTGATGCCTGTCAGCGCAAACAGATCTGAAGCAAGAGGATAGGCTGCTGCCTCATCGGCGCTACCCAGATTGAGCATGGTTTCGCCCACCGCATGGTTGAGGGTGAATTTCCGTGCATTTGGGTTGGGCGTATTACTTGGGGTGATCGTCAAGTCGGGCATGGCCTACTCTTACAAGCATAACTAAAATCAATGGGGGAAGTGGACCTTGTGAAGAAGTCGGATTATGTCAAGCTTAAACTAAAGACCTGGCAGCTTTTTATGGCAACTAACCTACAGCACATATCCATCTTCAAAACTTGGGGGATGGTCTTCGTTTAAGCCAAACAGGCATTCTCTGGATTAAACAAAGAGATTTTCTGTTTAATATGCGGACGCTTCTTTGCTGGAAATCCAGGCAAATCTATTCGCTCCAACAGATAATAAAACAGGTTTTGCGGCTCTTTTCCAAAGAAGCGTTCAGCAGCTGTTGTTCCATCCGCCCTTCGCAGATGAAAATTATGCACCACTTTCAGGGCGTTTAATTTCCGGTCGCTCAGGCGATGTAATGCGTGATGACGAAGTGCCAATTGTCCATTCCGTCCCTCTACGCACGAACTCGATGGCTGAAATAGATGTACGCACTCCCAGGCAACTATATCCAATGTCTGTTGTTCGGCGGCGGATAGGTGTTGTATCGGGCTATCTTTGTTCTGAACCTCCGCGATTAATTCCTCTGATTTTTGTTTTAGCCGCTGGCGTTGAGCAACATCATTCGTTTTTTCGGCGACAATTGACAGATAGTATGCTGGCAACAGCTTGTCAAAGACCATACGCTCTGTTTCCTCCTCCAATCCCAAAGCTTCTATTTTCGCGGTTACTGTAAGCCAAAAGAAGGCAATTGTCGCCACCATCCCCACGACCATACGTTTGGCCTTTTCTCTTCTCTGGCGTGAACTATCCCGTAGTCCCGCTTCTTGCTCTATTGTCTCCAGTTCTTTGAATTGGGCTTGCAATGCCTTGTCTACCG
>PIVW01000615.1 GCA_003353825.1 Chloroflexota bacterium | reverse complement strand
TCCAGACTCAAATGTACTTTTCTCGATGCGCGCATAATTAAATATCTTCCCACCATCTCTACGCGTCAAACACTCATTGGTTTTCGGCGTAACACCATGCAAATCGCCGTCTGTGCCAATATTGATGGCAACGACATGTATCCGCTCCGCCATTCCTGTATCTAACTGTTTCTCCCATTGACATACAGAATTACCGGCATTCTCTTTACAATTGCTGACCATCACTAGTTTCTTCTGCCGCCCATCGCCTTCATTAAACTCCTCCAACGCCCGCTGTATGCAGCTATACCGCGGTGTGGTCGTACCGGGAGAATACCAACCTGTACGATCGCGTACCATTAAGTACAACTGTCGCAATTCCTCCTTAGTCGGTTCATACCCATTCATCGCATTATAGGTCGTATCATTCAACGGCAATACCACATAATCATTGTCGTCATCTTGATACTGACAATCTAAGTAGCCCAATCTCGGCCGTTTGGCAGACTTTTTAATTAATTGCATCATATTGGCTATGTAATCCTGCTGGGCATCCTTCTCCCGTCCACTTAATCCGCACGAACCATCCACAATGAATATAACATCCGCACCTTCGGGTTGCAGCCACGCGTTGCATGCGTCATACAGCGGACTTGCTGTAGGCGCACCAGTCGGTGTAGCCGTAGGTATATCCGTCGGCGTCGCAGTCGGTGACGGCGTAGGTGAGTCCGTCGGCGAATCGGTAGGGCCACTGGTCGGTGACCGGGTAGGTCGCGTAGTGGGCGATTTTGTAGGTCGTTTGGTGGGATCTCGGCTGGGGCCATGGGTTGGTGATGGTGTTGGGTCAAACGACGGCTGTTCACAAATCTCAATCGCAGTACGATCGCATTCATTCTTCGCGTACCGGGAGTTGAAATATGCAGTATCTAAGCGCGCGAATTCAAACATGCGACCTCTATTTGGCACTAAACATTGCAATGTGTCGCTGGTAACATCCAATTCGGACAGTTCTGTGCCTACATTGACCACAATATATTCCACAACGATTTGGGACAAATCAAGGTCACATACACTCTGTCCATTGCTGACTAAGGCGCCGGCTTCCTCGCAATTGGATATATAGACTAATTTTTTGATGCGTCCAATGTCATTAAAATTAAATTCTTCAATGGCGCGGGTGAGACAGGCCGCTTTATTTGGCTTTTGACCACCGGAAGTACAGGGACTGCGGGCTTCGATTTCTTCAAAGAACCGCCTTAATTGCTCCTCAGTGGGCGGGTTATTTAAATCATTGTACTTATCATCATCTAAACGAATATAAATGAACTCATTCGCATCAGTTACATCGCCATCGCATTCCAATATACTCAATCGAGGCTCCACGCCGATCTTTACCTTCTGTATTAAATTGGACACCAAAGTCTGTTGCACCGCACATTGATCGGTGGTCAATCCACACGAAGTATCTACAATAAATATAACATCCACGTCAATGTTGGTTTCATTCCATGAGCAACGGGGTAAATACAACGGTGCTTTGGTAGGCGAGGTAGTTGGCGAAGGTGTAGGGGCATCCGTAGGCGCAACGGTAGGCGCAGGACTTGGCGACCTGGTCGGTCTTTGGGTGGGTCTATGCGTGGGATCTCGAGTGGGCCGCGCAGTCGGCGCAGGGGTGGGGTGCTCAGTGGGTGCGGCCGTGGGAGAAGCTGTAGGTATCTCCGTAGGGGCCGGCGTAGGGTCATCCGTAGGGCGACTACATATTTCATCGCGGGCATTATGTATAGTTTGTATACCTACACCAGATCGAAACTCCTCTTCGCTCACCGTATCATATGCATATAATCGCGTTGGATCGTCGCGAGTTAGGCATTTATTTGTAGTTCGTTCGACACTTCGTCCCGTTTCAATACCTGCATTAATAGAGATTATATCCACTCGGTCCAGATCTTCTAAAACCGCTTTCAAGTCACATACATCCGCTCGATCTTCGCAGTTGGATAGCAATACAATCTTCTTTTCGGTGGGCGTAGTGTCATCGAATTCGTCCAATGCGGCTTCGATACACTTCTTACGTGGCACACTGTTGCCGTTTGTATAGTGGTTATTGCGGTTTTCAATCATTTTAAAAAACGCTTTTAATTCTGCTTTTGAAGGCTGATTGTTCTCATCATTGACAGGGTCGTCGTTGACAGACATGACGCGGTATGGGAAGGCGCCGCTACTTAAACTATCCTGGCAGTCATAATAACCCACACGGGCGCGGCTGGCGTCTTTCTTGACCAATTGCACCAAATCGGACAAGAATTTCTGTTGCGCGATTTGCTCATTTGGCTGTAACGAGCACTGTCCATCCACAATGAATATAACATCCGCTAAGAAGTCCCATTCGCACGAGCGGAATGTAGGAGATTCCGTAGGTTCTACACTCGGCGAAAAGGACGGATAATCTGTAGGGCCATCGGTCGGCGCAGCAGTGGGGTCCTGCGTTGGTTTGGAAGTAGGCGCATTTGTGGGGCCATCCGTCGGTGAAAAGGAAGGGATGCCCGTCGGTGCAGGGGACGGCGACGGAGTTGGTGCCGTCGTGGGGGAAGGGGTCGGCACAGAACTATGTGGTTCGCAGACATGTTGGACAATATCTTGACACACCCGCAGGGCAGACGGCGCGTTGAATTGTGTCTGGCTCAAATCAGGTAAATGGAACACGCGGTTCGCGTCATCCACCAAACATTGATTGGTGTCGGGCTCCACGCCGTATTGTGTAGCCGTGCCGAGATTTAGTACCGTCACTTCAATGCGATCCTTGGCATTCTTATGGAATAAGCGATCGGTGAGTTGACAGACTGAAAATGGGTCGTCGGCCGGCACGCTTTCCACACAATTGGTGACATAGAGGATCTTGCGGGGCCGTTGGCGATCGGATAGATGGTCAATGGCGTCGATCATACACGCTCTTTTATCGGGTATTAGGCCGCCTTCGCACACCGTTTGTTCGATGATGTCATAAAACGAACGGATTTCGCTGTCTGAGCCGAGCGAGGGTTTATAATTTATGTCATTGACATAGGCGCTAAAGTCAACAGTGATGAAATCCTGGTTTTTGTTGCCATTGCAGGGCAGATATAACATCCGCGGCGCGCCGCCATATTTGATTCGTTGCGTGATGCAGCTGGAGATATAATTCATTTGAGCGATGCATTCG
>PIVW01000614.1 GCA_003353825.1 Chloroflexota bacterium | reverse complement strand
TCAGGAATACGTGGCAGTGATTTTCTGTTCAGATGCTCACTCCCTGAACCCGCATATAGTAGCATTCTCAGGAATCATACTGCATGTTGTGGTTACAAACTAGCACCATTGGTTATTAGGATGCCGGGTGAAATTCGCTAACCGCTCACTGCCATCTGCTAACGGCTCCCCGGAGGTTACAGAATGACCTGGTTCCAAAAAAGCATCCGCCTGACATCCAAGCCAAGAGGCATTCACCTCGTCACCTCGGAGATCGTGCGCCAGCTAGCGGACCTGGCGGGTTTTCGCATCGGTCTGGCGCATATCTTTATCCAACACACATCGGCATCGCTGGCCCTTAACGAGAACGCCGATCCAACCGTACGTCTGGATATGGAAGCGCATTTCAATCAAATGGTTCCCGAAAACATGCCTTACTATATCCACACTTACGAAGGCGCCGATGATATGCCGGCTCATATCAAGGCGGTCATGATTGGCCCCAGTCTGACCATTCCCATCAGCAACGGGCGGCTGAATCTTGGTACCTGGCAAGGCATCTACCTGTGCGAGCATCGAGATAGGGCGGGGGGACGGCGGCTGGTCGTGACATTGCACGGGGAGGGTTGATCCACCCGGCCATCACCTCTATCGATCATGAAGCAAAGCGTCAGCACGCCCATTTATGCCTCGATTTTCCTGGTTTCGGCTTCTACTCTGGCCTGGGAGATCAGCCTGACGCGGATATTTGCGATCACTCAGTTCTATCATTTCGCCTTCCTGGTGGTGAATGTGGCGTTGTTGGGTTTCGGCGCCAGCGGGACGGTCTTGGCGTTGCGTCCACAATGGACGACGGATAGTACCGCTGTCGTGGCGTCGAACAGACATCAGCGCTCAGCGGTTTACAGACGCCTGGAATATTGTAGTCTCGCCTTCACTGCATCCCTGCTGGGCAGTTACTTCATCATCAATTTCCTGCCTTTTGATTCTTATGCTGTCGCTTGGGACAGTAGTCAGATCTGGCTGCTCATCCTCTATTACCTGACACTGGCGACTCCATTCTTCTTTACGGGCCTGGCCGTCGGCATCGCCCTGAGCATGACCGGAACACAGAATAACCGCACCTATGCCGCGAATCTGTTGGGATCGGCAGGGGGGGCTTTGCTTGTACCACTCATTCTCCCTATTCTGGGGATACCCGACATATTGTTCTTGATCGCAGCTCTTGGTCTTCTGGCGGCAGCCATAACCCGATGGCAGACTCATTCCCGCAACCTGCCAAATTGGAGGTCCATCGGCGCCGGCCTGGCCTATCTGTCCGGCTGGTTTGCACTCTTGCTGCTCGTCGTCCTATCACCGGCCATCGCCGACCTAAACCTCTCGGTCTACAAAGGCTTGCCACAGGCGCTCAACTATCCCCAAGCAGCGGTCATCGCCCGTGAGGATGGCGTCATCGCCAGAACTGAATTGATCGAGAGCGGCGGGGTAAGGTCCTTGCCGGGCCTTAGTTTTCAATACAGCGGTCCTTTGCCACCTCAATATGGCCTGTTTAGTGATAGCGATGATCTGAGCCCGGTGATCGACAGCAGAGAGGATATCGATCTCACGGCTCTGGATTACATGCCCGAGGCATTGGCCTATGAGTTACGTTTCGAGGGCACTACCTTGATTCTGAACCCGCGCGGGGGTCTTGCAATCTGGCAGGCGATAAACACAGATGGCACCCGCCGCCAAGTTTACGCTGTCGAGCCCGATCCCGGCATCATCGCCGTGGTAAATGACTTGCTGGATGAAAGATCTCCTTACCGGCAACCCCAGGTTCACGCCATCCCAGAGACTACTCGCAGTTTCTTGCAACGCACGCCTCAAAGCTTCGACATCATCCATCTGCCCTTGAATCAACCCTTCAGGCCGGTTACCTCAGGAGCCTATAGCCTTGGCGAGACCTATGACCTGACCTTACAGGCCATGCAAGAATACATCGAACACCTGACGCCGGACGGTATCCTCGTTCTCACGCGATGGCTGCAAACCCCGCCCAGTGAGAGCGCTCGGGCACTTGCACTCGTGACGGAAGGTCTCGAACGACATGGCATCAAGGCGACAGGTGAATATATCGTCGCAATTCGAGGTGTGCAAACAGCCACATTTTTCGTCAAGCGCTCACCGTGAACAGCGGCCGAATTGGGACACGTGCGCAGGTTCGCCCTCGACCGCCGCTTTGATCTCACCCTGTCGCCGGATCTGCGCATGGAGGAGACCAATCAGTTCAATGTCACCCCAGATCCCTATTCAACACCTTCGCCAAAATTGAAGACGCTCCTTTGTGGCAGACTCGTTACAAAATTCACCCCACAACAGGGTGAAAATCGAATAAAAATAGGGTTGAATGCTTTGAATTTGATTAATTATCGATATTGCCTCTCCACCCAATTGCTTGTTTTGGCGCTTTAACGAAATTGGCGAAGGTATTATATGTGTGCTACAAACATATTGTCTATTTGAAAAAACTCACCGTCTGACACTGCTTACGCGGAGGCAATAGAATCATGAAACATAAGTATTTTTGGATTATAGCCCCCATCTTGGTGATTATAGCAACAGCGGCAATCCTGCTTGTTTTGCCCGTTCAATCTGAGTCTAACCATCCGCCACCACCCGATTTGCCCCGCCCTGTTGGTGTCCCAGGAGGAGAAAGTAGACGGCCTGAATGGGCCGGGCCGCCTCCTACAAAAACACCACGTCCTGATGAAATTAAAAATTTACCCACTCATCTACCCCCTAAGAAATCCGATATATCGAAGGTAATCGATACTGCGCCAAATATGCCACACGAACTTAAATCATCAATACTTATCGAACGAGGTAAATCGGGGAAAAAGGTAGTGATATTTTTTCCTTGGGGAAAAGTACCTCCGGGACTTTTGAAAAAATACCTAGATGCTGAAGCAGGAGACACGTATCATATTTCACCCCCACCGCTAGGACGCCCCCACCCACACGCTGCTTCTAGATAGATCGATGGAACATTGTCAGTCTATGCAACAGGTGATAAATATTTAGTAACAAACACTAATGTATTTGGGGTCTCTGGGATTTCGCGTGATACGGATTTCTCCCACACTATATCTAGGCGCTTGACACAACCAGCCACTAGGTGTGGGGGAATCATCAACGGAAATTCGTGATCGTCACGCGAAG
>PIVW01000613.1 GCA_003353825.1 Chloroflexota bacterium | reverse complement strand
GGCGTGGGGTTACATTCAGCTTTGAGATAGGGATCGTAGTATCGAATGGCTGAACCGCGCCTGGGAACGTGCGACAGATGTCGGAGACATGTGGCACTATCATGCTGCCGTACAAGCACAGCTGTACTTGCTTAGCGGCGAACTCGACAAGGCATCTGCTGTCTTCGCCGAAGTCCACAATTCGGGCCAAGAGCCCCCCCTGATTACGGGAGCTGTGCCCATTTATCATTTGATTTTGCTTGAGGTGATGTTTGCTCAACGTTTTTACGAAGATTTGCTGACAAATGCCGACGAAATTCTATCTGAAATGACCACGTACAATGTTCACCCTTTCAAGGCGGACGTCTTATTTTTGCAAGCGCAGGCTTATTTACAGTTGGGGCATGAACAAGAGGCGAGCGTTACATTGACTGCCGCAAGGCAAGAGGCTGAGAGTCAGCCCTCGAAGCGCATACTCTGGCAGATTCTGCTGGCGCTGGCGGAACTCGAAGAAACGGCCGATCACGATGAGATGTCATCATCGTGGTACGACGATGCCTATCATGTGATCAGCGGTATCATCGAACAGCTATCTGATCCCATGCTCAAGGGTGCGTTTCTCAATTTGCCCCAGGTTCAGGTAGTATTGGGCAGATACGCAGATTGATTAGGGAAGCAGGTAGCGATTGTTCCCAGATGTTCGACCAAGACAAGATATAGGAGGATCCTGGCCATGGCCAAACCTGTTATTGTGACGGTAGATGATGAACCACAAGTCCTAAGCGCAGGAGACCGAGACCTAAGGCAACATTTTCGAGGCGATTATCGGATTGTGCGCGCAAATTCCGGCAAAGCCGGATTGGAGGCTGTGCAAGAATTGAAACAGCGTAACACGCCGGTGGCGCTCTTTCTTGTAGACCAGCGCATGCCCCAAATGACGGGCACCGAGTTTTTGACTGAGGCTCGCAAGCTGTACCCAGACGCGAAAAAGGTGCTGCTGACTGCCTATGCTGATACTGAGGCCGCCATCGACAGCATCAATAGCATCGGATTGGACCACTATCTGATGAAACCGTGGGATCCGCCTGAACAAAATCTCTATCCGGTGTTAGATGATCTGTTGGATGACTGGCACGCTACCGTGCCCGTTCCTTATGACGGCATTCGGGTGGCCGGTACGCTTTGGTCGCCCTCTACTCATGACGCCAAAGATTTTCTCTCGCGAAATCGTGTTCCCTTCCAATGGTCGAATATAGAAGAGGATATGGAGACCAGAGAACTGGTCGAGTGAGTGAGTGAAGGTGAGCACCTGCTTCCCGTCGTATTCTTCCCCGACGGCACTATGCTCATGCAGCCTGATATCCGTATGTTGGCCGATAAGGTCGGATTACAGACACATGCCACCCAGCCTTTTTATGATCTTATCATCATTGGCGCCGGCCCAGCTGGATTAGGCTCAGCCGTTTATGGCGCCTCCGAGGGCCTGCGCAGCTTGCTCATCGACAAAGAGGCGACAGGTGGACAGGCGGGCACCAGTTCTCGTATCGAGAATTATCTAGGATTTCCTCAGGGGATCAGTGGCGCCTTGCTCGCACAACGGGCCACCGACCAGGCACGCCGTCTGGAAGCAGAGATTCTCTTGGCCCAAGAGGTAGTCAAGGTGCAACCGGAAGCTTCGAATCATATCGTTACTTTGGGTGACGGCAGCGAGTTGGGTTGTCGGGCAGTGGTGATCGCCACAGGTGTGTCGGTTCGACGATTGCAGGCGCCAGGTGTTTAACGACTGACCGGCGCAGGCATTTACTACGAGGCGGCGCTCACCGAGGCGGCCAACTATCGAGATCAAGAAGTGTATGTGATCGGCGGCGCCAACTCGGCCGGGCAGGGCGCCATGTTCTTCTCGAGATATGCCAGCAAGGTGACCATGCTCGTGCGGGGCACCGGCCTGGTTCGCACGATGTCTGCCTACCTCATCGACCAGATCGGTGGCACCCCCAATATCGAGGTAATCACTCGCACCGAGGTTGTCGAGGCACATGGTGAAAACAAACTGGAGGCTTTGACCCTCACCAACAATGAAGCGGGCGAACAGCGGCAGGTACCGGCGGCAGCTATGTTCCTCTTTATTGGGGCTGTACCACACACCGACATGGTGGCGGGCGTGGTCGAGCGTAACAGCGCCGGATTCATCCCCACCGGTCCCGATGTAACCAAAGAAGGCAAGCGTCCCAAAGGTTGGACGCTGCGGCGAGATCCCTACATGTTAGAAACCAATGTGCCTGGCATCTTTGCCGCGGGCGATGTGCGACAGGGCGTGGTCAGGCGTGTCGCTTCGGCTGTGGGCCAGGGCGCTATTGCCGTGAGTTTTGTGCATCAGTATTTGAAGACGGTTTGAGCCGCCAACCACCCACCCTCACCAGGCCTTAACCCGACCTCAAACACTTGCTCGAATAGGTTGGTGGTCCCCGACCATTCACTTTCCCCCGTGTTGACAGCAAAAACCCGCCTCGCTTCACCGATGCGTACCGCCAGAACCAGATGGTCATTGGGTATGCGCCTGATTTCGTCACACAAAGTCAGTGGTAAAGGTGTGGCGATGGGCCGATCACTGAGTAATTCGCCGCCGAAGAGGATTAAATTGGTCGGGTTGTCACCATAGGGTAGGTTCAGCAGCAACAGCCAGGGCCAGCCATCAGGCAGGGCCAGCCATCAGGCAGGTTTGGGCGAACGAGCATCACCATATCCTGTCCGGAAAGGCACAAACACCTGTTTCGCCACGATCACTCCTTCTGTACCGTAGATAGTCTCCTGGTAGGCCGGATGAAAACTGGTGACCATGGGCCAAAGCAGTTCGGCAGGACGTCCCATTTCGAATGTGCGGAAACCAAAACGTACGCTACGGTAATAAGTTTTCGCAGTGAGACCGGCCCATAAGTGGGTCAGATTTGACTCAGCATCGACATGCGCAATGATTCCAGGATTGGCGTATGTGCCGCCAGCCATAAGCGCATGGGTTGGGAACAGGTAAGAGAGTTCGGACATAAACGCCCAGGTCCGTGATACAAAAGGGTAGGCTCCTTATCGAGCAGCAATTCCCGTTTTGAGGTCATATTTTTCTTGCTTCAAATTCCTGGGAGGCAAGACTCACTTTAACAAAGCATTTCCAGAGTTCGAGTGGCTGAAATCAAGTCAATGCGTTCTGT
>PIVW01000612.1 GCA_003353825.1 Chloroflexota bacterium | reverse complement strand
TAGCTATTGTAGATTGTATCGCTCAAACCGATGGGATATATAAGCAAGAGCTTGCCAGCTTATTGACCCTCAAGTTCCAGACTTTTGAAAATGTTCCTTTATGACCGTTGTCAGTATACCCATCCTTCACGCCCCATCGCTGGGCAGCAAATAGGCCAGGACGGGCAGGAATCGCCCTGTCGGTTTGGAAGGGGTAGTTCCGATCGGTACTGCACCCATGTGCCGGTAGAATGATTCGGCGTGCGGGTCAGATACAATGGAAAGGGATGTAGCACCAATCGTTTGAGTCAGATTCACTGCCCTGCAAAAAAGTTCTCCACCGAGACCTTGGCCGATCACATGTGGATGCACCCACAAAGCTTGTAGTTCCGCCTGGTCGTCTGCATAGGACAGCGCCAAAACACCAACGATCTCGCTATCTTGTTCTGCAACATGCACGATCTGACTGGCAATGATCTCCGGCGTAAATGTCAGATCATCGAGCCAAAGTATTATCCATTCCTCATCGTAACCCCAATGGCGTTTCGAGGCATGCGCGAGCTCCGTCAGCGCCGCCGCATCGGACGCACGCGCGGGGCGAAAAACGAAACCTCCAGCTTCAAATCTCGGGTACATGATCCTCACTCTTCACTGTCCGTCCTCCGACCTCTACTCCGTCCACGGATACCACCACGACTTCATCCGCCCCCCGACATCCCAATGGACATGCTTGGTTTCGTAGAAATCTTCCAGACCCTCTTCGCCCAATTCTCGTCCCAAACCAGAGCGCTTCATGCCGCCAAAAGGGCCGGCGACATTGTCGACCAGGGGATCGTTGATCCAAACATTGCCGGCTTCTATCTCCTCCATATATTGCAACACCTTTTTGGGGTCATTGGTAAAAAGGGTTGCTCCCAGACCAAAGCGAGAGGCATTGGCTCGCACCAACGCTTCATCAAAGTCTTGTACCGGGGCTATCGGCAGCACCGGTCCGAAGGTCTCTTCTTCCATGACAGCCATATGCTCGGCCACATCCACCAACACGGTGGGGGCGTAATAGTAGCCTTTGCCCGGCCGATCGGGTATGAATCCGCCGCTGAGGAGTTCGGCGCCTGCAGCGACGGCAGCTTGCACCTGTTGGTCCACTGCCGCCCGTTCGCTGGGCCGGATCATGGGGGTGACCTCGTTTTCAGGATCGATGCCAGGACCCATCAACAGTTTTTGGGTGATATCGACCACGCGTTTGCTGAAGGATTCGTAGATCGATTGTTCGACATAAACTCGTTCGACGGAGGTGCAAACCTGGCCGGCGTTGAGAAATCCGCCCCACACGGCAGCGCGCGCAGCAGCTTCGAGATCGGCGTCTGCCAGCACGATCAGCGGGTCTTTGCCGCCCAATTCCAAATGCACATGTTTGATGCCATCGGCGGCTTTGCGCATGATCTCTTGGCCGACCTCCGTGCTGCCGGCAGAGGCGATCATACTCACATCGGGGTGCGTGACCAGGTAGTCGCCCACACGGTTGCCGGGGCCGCTGACGATGTTGGCCACACCTGGTGGCAGATGGTCGAAGACCCGCGAGAGCCCCAACGTGGTCCACGGCGTAAAGCTGGACGGTTTGATCACCAAGGTGTTGCCGGCAGCCAGGGCCGGAGCCACTTTCCAAGCCAGGAGCAAGAGTGGGTAATTCCAGGGCGTGATACAGCCCACCACACCGTAGGGCTCCTTGCGCACGAAATTGAACTGGGCGGCATCGCCGGGCGGGATCACGCGACCCAGATCGTGCCGGCCAAGTTCAGCGTAATAAGGGGCCGCCCCCCGTGAGTCGCCCGATAGCTGTTTCGGTTTGCGCTTTTGCATACCCGAAAGATGGACCATGTCTAGAACTTCATCCAGCCACCCATATCGACAAATCGCTGTCGATGTGGGTGCTGTATGGGCCTATTGTTGGCCGGACTTGTCGTTAGCATTCGCAGCGATGCGCTCCGCTGCTGATAGGCGAGGTTGCGAACCGGAAGACATTATATACGTATCGAGGATCATAAATGTGCGGGTGCGATGAACGCCCTGAAATTTCCGAAGTCGCTGATTGAGGAATTCGGAAAAATGTTCTCGATCACGACACTGGACCTCGACGATAAAATCATATTCTCCTGATACCATGACCAGGTAACTCACCTCAGAGAAGGTAGTGATCTCTGCGGCTACTACTTCGATATCAACATCCGCGATGGTGATACCGATCATGGTCGGAGCATCCAAACCCAGTTTGTATGGATCGACCAAGCCCACGATCTGTACCACGCGCTCATCGCTGAGGCGCGCAACCCGTTTGCGAACCATTCCTTCAGAGATGCTCAAATCTTTAGCGATCTCGGTAAAGGGTTTGCGCCCATCCTGTTGCAGGTGAGCGGGAATGTCCAGGTTGATTTGATCCATGATGCGTGATGCGTGGTTTAGTGATACGTGTTCTGATTAGGCTGAAATTCGTAATTCTTTAGCAATATATAACGAATTTCGTGAAAAAACAATTGTTGGAGCAGGGTAATCGTTTATTCTGGAGGTTTTTCGGAATTCACGTGGTTCCTACTAGAAATGTGTGATTCGTTAGCACAACCATCACGCAACACGCAACACGTGTTTTTCTAGGGCCACACGAAATCCTGTTGAACCATTCTGGATAGATCCCCGATCTGGTGGGGTTCAAGAAAAGCGGTCGAGGACGCGAAAGTATTGAGCTTCGAAGGGTAGGAACCAGGGGCGGTTGCGATAGAAAAAGCGGGGGGGATGATCGATCTCGGCAAAGGGGCTGTGGGATTTGCGTCCGTTTAGCAGCATGCCTGCTTCTCTGCCCACATAGGTGGCAATCGAGACGCCGTGCCCGCCATACCCCAATGCGTAATGGACGCCATGGAAACGCCCGATGTGGGGCATGAGATCCCAGGTCAGGCCTAATTGCCCGCTCCAGGAATAGGCGGGTGGATACTCCCGCAATTGGGGGAAGATCTCGCTCATCTGCGCATGTAGAATGCGAGCACTTTCGGCAAGATCGAGGCCGGTGCTGAGGTTGTTGCGCCCACCCCTTCTCCCCCGCCCAGTGCGCCGGCTGTCCCCTGGCCCAGGCCTGTCGCGGCGACAAGCTCCCTCCCGACCGCATGCGTCAGGTCTTCATTAGCGATCACCGCTCCGTACTGGCTCAAGCCCGCACCTAC
>PIVW01001317.1 GCA_003353825.1 Chloroflexota bacterium | reverse complement strand
TATCATAATTTTGGTCACCTGACCGTTTTTAGCCAATCACGCTTCGCCATTGTGTCACGTGACTGCCGAACAATATGTATACGTCAGCTTTCTATCAGTTGAGTGAAAGCAGGCAAACAATACAGACGTGTTTCTGCTATGAGCGGAGACACGAAAGATATTATTAATTCCTTTTGTTTTTAGTTGCAGGATGTCAGAGGAGAGTACTCTGAGAGCTATGGAGGGTGAAGGTGATGATTTGGGCACGCAGCTACCGGTCGAGAATACTGCTTCGGCAGGGTCTCCCGGACCGGCTGCCGTGCCCGAGCCGCCTAAGAGCTCTCTGGTCGTTGCCGCTGAGGGCAACGACAACAACAATAACCCGAAGAAGGCTAGTCCGGAGAAACCAAAGACTCCCACAGATGAAGAGGAGCTGATGGCTGTCCTTATTGACGATGATGGCCAAGCCATAACCCAGGAAGAGGATGATTTGTTGGCAGACGCTCCTGTGACCTCACCCGCACCGGTGCAACCTGCACCGGACACACCTGAGGAGGCTCTTCCTGAGCTCTCCTCTAGTGATGTAGCCACGGTGTGCCAGGACTCTGGCACCACCGGGCTAGCGGCAGGGTTACAGGGTCCGGCGGCCGATACCTCTACTAGGGCAGTGGCCACGCCGCTGCCCCCGACTGTAATTACAAACCGATCTGCCGAGCTGCGGATACAGGCTTCACTGGGGAGGGGTGCCACTGCCCAAACCCCGATCCGGCCTACTTTTTTAGTAGACCGGGCCC
>PIVW01000611.1 GCA_003353825.1 Chloroflexota bacterium | reverse complement strand
TACCGCTGTACATCAGAGCGAGAATGGGCTGATAAACAACACCCAGCGCGGCGATTCCATCGATGGCTAACCCCACCATGATACTGAATTCACCATTTCGGGCGATAAATTCTTTGGTGCCGTCCAGCGGGTCAACGCACCAGACCCGGGCGCAGGCGAGCCGTTCCAGATCATCTTTCGATTCTTCGGCCAATATGCCGTCAGCAGGGAAGGTCTGGCGCAAAGCCGCTACGAGAAAGTCATTCACCGCTTTGTCCGCAGCAGTGACCGGATCGTTGGCGCCCTTCCAATCGATTTCATCCGCTTGATCGTGGTAGCGATGAACGATCTGGCCTGATTGGCGGACGAGAGATTCAAGTGTATTAAGTTCGGATCGGAGATTCATTGTATTCGTATAGTCATTTGCCTATGCCCTTTCATCCATCCTCCTTACAACAAACCCGCGCTATGACCACCATCTACCTGCAAAGCCACGCCATTTACAAAACCGGCACGCTGTGAAGCTAAAAAGGCGACCGTAGCTGCGAACTCGTCAACTGTGCCCATGCGTTGAGCGGGGATGCCGGCAGTGATACCTTGCTCTACTTCTATCGGACTGATGCCCCGCGCCGTCGACAGGCTCTGCAGCAATTCTTCGACGCGGCCTGTGCGTGTCCAGCCTGGCAAAATCGCATTAAACGTAATACTGGATGACCCCAACTCGTTGGCCATCGACTTGACAAACCCCAAAACCCCGGCTCGGGTCACATTAGAAAGGATGAGATTATCCAGGGGATGTTTGGCCGAAACCGAGGTGATGGCAATAACCCGACCTTGATCCGATTGCTTGAGGTGGGGGAGTGCCGCATACACCATGCGGATGGTAGAGAGCAGATTGAGATCGATGGCGGCGCGCCACTGTTCATCCACGACCTGCTCGGCAGGTAAGGAGGGCGGGCCGCCGGCGTTGGCGACAAGGATATCGATTTGTCCGAAGTGTTGCACTGTTTTTTGGACGAAATCAAGGCAACCCTGATGTGTACTTAGATCGGCGACAACTGCCAAAACATGTTGTTGGCTGGCATATTCGATTGCCTGCGCTGCCTCAGCGATACGCTCCTGGTTGCGGCCACAAATAGCAACGTCAGCGCCTTCTTTGGCCAGTTCGAGTGCTGTTGCTCGTCCCAATCCTTTGCTGGCCGCTGCGACAGCCGCGACACGTCCTTCTAGTTTTAGATTCATGTGGGTTCGCTTGTAGATAGCCTGAATGGGAGTTCTTGGGAAAAATTGTAACCGCCAATGTTGCGGCGCCGATATTATAGCCAGTATCGGGCGGATCCGATAATAACAAAAACCACCCTCAGGGCTAATGAGGGCGGTTCAGTAAGGTGGAGATGCGGGGAATCGAACCCCGGTCCGAAACAGCCGCTTACGAACATCTACAAGCTTAGTCTCTACTTGTTGTTTCGCCCGCCGGCCGCTAGAAACAGCGTCCAGATGACGGGCTAGTCGATTCTCTTAGATCCGACTTATCGACGTCTATCGGATAGCACCCTGCAGTCTATGACGGTTACCTGGAGTCGCTGCCGGGACCCGACTCCAGGGCCGTGGCCATATTTAAATGACCTTTGCTTTAACTAAGGGATCTTAGGCAGCGATCGCGACTGCGTTGCTGCGTGCGAAACCAAAGTTAAAAGCGTTGCCTGTGTTTTTGGCAGTTAATAGTGTGCCCGTTTTAACGAGGGCAGGCGCCTCGGCTTGCAGTCCGTACACGGACACTGCCCCGTCGAAACCTTTCATCCCCACGGAGCAAGCCTATTATACATGGTAATGAAGTGAGGTGCAAGGGGTTTTCGGGATGCGGCCATTAATCTTCGTGAGGCGACGCGTGGGGCGGCGGCAGTTCGATCACAACTTCTGGTTCGGGCAGGGCATCCAGGTCAGAGTCAGGCAGGGGGTCGGGTTCAAGCTGGGGATCGTAATCAGGCTTTGCCGAATTTCCACCCTCATAGTTACGTGTGCCAAAGCGGGTGAGGAAGACGGCGCCCAGGCCAATACTGCCGGCGATGAGGCCCACACTCCAGGCAATCACCCAACCAATGAAAGGTATAGCCAGCGGCATTCGCCATAAAAGCGTGAGTATGGCCACACCAACGACCATCTCGATCACAGGCGTCGATGATTTGGCCTTCAATGCCTGCATGAGTCGTCTTCCGACAAACCAGCCCAGTGCCAGCCAGCCGAATAACCACCCTACAACCAAAACCAGAGCCAGCACAATGGAAAGTGGGATGAGACAAATCGTGATGGTCAACAGCGCAATGAGGGGGATGCCGAGCACCCAAGTCAGACAGCCTGCACCAAATGAAACGACCGCATATGTTTCAGCGGTTTTGGCAACTCGTTCGGTATGCTTGGGTGCAAATAACACGAGTAAGACACCCAATGTAGCCAGTATCACGGCCCAAACAATCGCACTTACACCTTGCAGGAAGTATTCGAGCAACCACCCTCCGAGCCCTCGGGAGGAAGACCGGTTTCCGTCGAAGATACGAAACTCACCGTCGAAATCAGGGATAGCCGGAACTTCAGGGATGTCAGGTATATCGGGAATGTTGGGGATAACGAATCCGCCATTGCCATCTTCAAAGCCAAAACCTCGCACCGTCTCGCCATCGACCACGGCATCAGGGTGCTTTGTGAGACTGCCACCGAAGTTGACTGCATCACCATCGATAAAGGCATTGGGGCCAAGGCGCAACGAACCGCCGATCACGGCCACATCGCCATCCACCTCACCATCAATCGAGACGCTGCCGCCGACTACGGCGACATCACCTTGCACCTCGGCATTGGTTTCGATAGTTGCGGTACCGCCGAGGACGATCAGATCACCATCGAGCGTTTCACCGGATTCCAGTGTAAACCGGCCTCCCAGGACCATCTTGTCTCCGTAATCAGGTCCTTGGGCGTGGGCTGCGCCGACAGGTACTACGAAAAGAGTGACGAGTAGGATGATTAGTAGCCAATGTTTAGATGTTAACCGTTTCATGACTCCTCCTTGTAAAGATTCAAGATTCATGAGCTTGGAATTAGAAGGGTCTCTGGGATTTCGCGTGATACGGATTTTTCCCACACTATATCTAGGCGCTTGACACAACCAGCCACTAGGTGTGGGGGAATCATCAACGGAAATTCGTGATCGTCACGCGAAG
>PIVW01000610.1 GCA_003353825.1 Chloroflexota bacterium | reverse complement strand
GGCACGCTGAACTCGACCAACTATTATTACCCCTACGGTTCGAATCGAGGCGGCGCCCAAAGCACATTAACAGCGAAGAGATATACGGGGCAGTATCATGAGAGCGGGCTGGCGGGCAGCGAAGGCTTGTACTACTATGGCGCTCGCTGGTATGACCCGCAGTTGGCGCGCTTCGCTCAGGCTGATACGATTATACCTAGTACAACATCGTCACAAGGTTTTAATAGATACATGTATGTCGCCGGGAATCCGTTACGGTATACTGATCCGACGGGTCATTACATCTTTGAAGAGAATCCGGATATGCCATACCGGCCGCCGAAGCCGACGCGACCGACGCGACCGTCTAATGGCGGTGGTGGCGGTGGGGCACTTGCCAGATACTACTTCAGCGAAGATTATGGTTGGTTCGATACAAGCCATATGGGGCATGATGGATCTCATGTAGGTCTACTAACAAAAGTGAGAAATGCCTTAAGTAATGGTGGTGATGAGGTTACATTGAGTACCACATTTGGTAGCGGATTACGAATAACATCGATTTACGATGTTAGTGGCGGCGATCCAAGCCGGTATGACGGAATTGCCCTTGCACTATTGAACGATCATATGAGAGAATTCGAATGGTTTGAATTATATGCAGGGCTCGGTGTTACAACATGGTTCAGTATAGAAGATCTCCCTTCGAATTACCTTGGCTTGGTACGGGATGTAAAAGGAATGACAACGCGTGATATCCTTAACAAAATAAACGCGGCAACATATCCTGACGAACCGCCTAGAATGACAAAAAACTTCCAAACTGCACCTCTCATACCATCTAAACGCGGTATGAAGCGAGCTAAATGGCCTAATGACCTAGCAATTAAACCCATTGAGACTGGATGGAATCAAGTTAATACTACAAGGGAGTTTGGATATAGTGAATATATTCCGTGGGTGTGGGAACACAAGGCACTTCCTGTAATTAGGGGCTTATTACAACGGCTACCCCTGCCATAACTCATTACACGAGATTATCTTGCAAATTGACATCGTCACTCCATTTAGAAGAAACGTGTTATACTAGGTGAAAGCAATGAACCACGGTAGACTGTTATTTGCATTATGTGCTGTCGGCATTGGATTGGTTGGCTGTGACGCGACGACGCCTCCCCACCGCATTGACCTTCTTCCAACACCGATAGTAGCTGCGACTTTAACATCGACTATTATTGATTCTGAAAATGTTCATAATCTCACTGAACTTTCATCATATGCATTAGGTTCGAGCGAACCGATTGCAGCGATAGCTTTCAACCATACTATTGATGAGGTCGTATCAGCCACAGCACCTGGAGGTCGAATTCGTCGATTCGACCTCAAAAATGGATCTATTTTGTCAGGCTATGAGCTGGGACAGGTGAAATCAGGTACGGTGTCGTTTGATGGGAGAGGAGACCTAGTTGCTGCTGTTGTGGAGCCGTCAACCGCGGCGGTAGCAGCCCCCTTAGAATTCGGAGGAATTCACGTATTGGACACGTTGAGTGGGAACTCGGTACGGTTATCAGATAATAGAATACTCAATGATGTGAGGTTGAGTCAGGATGGTCAGCTTGTACTTGAGATTGGTATTGCTAGTTACTCCGTATACGCCACAGATACCGGTAAGCATCTTGGAGGCCTAGACTACATAAAATACAATCCACCAAAGGCCGATGGCATGCCAGCACAGCCTATCATTGGAGCCATCGATCCCTCCGGTGAATGGATAGCCTATGCGAATGATGCAGGGTTGATCCAGCTAGAGCCATGGCATGATCAAACGCTTGCCGGGTGGCAAGTCAGTACAAAATCGGAAGTGGCGCCTGTGGCTCTTGTGTTTAATCCTACACGTGAATTGATCGCAGCCGCAACCACCGAATCTCTATCTGTATGGAATCTACAAGCACGGCTGAAGAGACTAGTGCTAGAGGAGCCATATGCTCCTAGTCCAATGGCAAGCGTAGCGTTTAGCCCTGATGGTAAGCTGCTTGCATTAGGCACTGAGCATTCTTGGCAAATTCGCTCAGTCGATGATTGGCAGATACTATTTGAACATGCCATAGGCGCTTACGCCGTTAATTTTAGCCCAGACGGACGGTTGTTTGCATGGGGTGATACCGACGGTATTGTTCATGTTTGGGGGGTGCCCGATTTCGAATCTTCCGAATGACCATGGCGTTGAACCGAAACCGATCCTCTAACCACAATCATGAGGACTCCGTCAGCCCAACAATCATTTGGCCTAGCGATCATCATGGCTCTCTTGATTTTCGTTGTCTATCAGTCCTGGCTGGTAGTGCGGCATCAGCACCGACCTCGACGCATTGCAGTGGCTGAACAGCTGTATGAAGGCGTCAACTATGTGCGCATGGTCCGAGAAACGCCGCGTCCCCTCGTCATACACATCATCGAAATTGATCTGACGCACCCTGATATTGAATTTCTGGTGACTCCTAGCAACTTACATAGAGAAATGGAAATGACTGCTCGAACGACTTCCCATTTCCTACGAGAGTTTAATGTTCAGCTGGCGATCAACGGCAGTTTCTTCGAACCGTTTCGGGTCGGCACTATTCCCTGGGATTACTATCCTAAATCTGGAGATCCGGTTGACGTCAACGGTCTGGCGATCTCAGACAGTGTGCTGTACTCAGACGTTCACGAGAAGGACACCAACTTGTGTATTTCGGATGATGGCGTGCAGTTGCTGCAATCAGACTGCCCTCCTGGCACAAAACAGGCTCTGGCTGGCAATGCACGGCTGCTCTGGAATGGTCAGGTGGATTCGTTTTCGAACAATAAATTGCATCCTCGCACGGCGGTGGCATTAGATGACCGCGCCGAAACACTTTGGCTAATAGTCATCGACGGTAGGCAAGATGGATACAGCGAAGGGGTCACATTGGCGGAACTCGCTGGTATCTCTGCCGAACTCGGTGCCGATGTCGCCATCAATCTGGATGGTGGTGGCTCTAGTACCCTTGTGATGATGGGAGATACTGGCGTACAAGTCCTGAATGCGCCGATCCACCAGAACGTCCCCATGTGGGAACGGCCAGTTGCCAACCATTTAGGTGTCTATGCCTCTGAGCAATCGATACAGTAAACGATTAAGCACAAAGCTTTGGCTACGACCAACTCAATCGTTTGACCTCAGCCTCGACCAGCAGTGTGGG
>PIVW01000609.1 GCA_003353825.1 Chloroflexota bacterium | reverse complement strand
TGTAGAAAGTATAATACTTTCTGGACGCCGCCCGGCATTGCCTCGGGCGGCCCTTTGCTGATAACCACCTTTATGTTTTTTATCGGAGGAATCATCTGCGGTATTTAGTCGTTTCCGTCGCGCTCAAATCGGCGTTGAAGACCAAAAGAAATTGGATAAGAGTCTGGATAGGACGCGTGCCGGCGTATTGGGCCGGATCAGTAATATATTTCAGGCCAGTGAGATTACTGATGATCTATGGGACGATCTTGAAGAAGTCTTGATTATGGGAGACGTAGGTGTCGACACCACTTTGAAATTGGTCGAAGCGACACGTTCACGTGTGCAAAAGGATGGGATCAAGCGCACCCCTGATGCTTACCTGGTCCTAAAAGAGGAGATGGTTGCTCTACTCGAAGCAGATGCACCCCCACTCGACATCGACAACCGCAATCGCATGCTTACGATTGTGTTGGTGGTAGGTGTCAACGGCTCCGGTAAGACCACCAGCATCGGCAAATTGGCGAAGTATTACCGGGATCATGGCCTTCGTGTGGTATTAGCTGCCGGTGATACGTTCCGGGCAGCGGCAATCGATCAGCTCAAGGTCTGGGGGCAACGCGCCAATGTTTCGGTGATCGCTCATGAGCCTGGTGCTGACCCGGGCGCTGTTGTCTACGATGCCATTCGGGCCAGCCAGGAATCTCGCGATGCCGACATCCTAATCGTGGATACGGCGGGACGCCTGCACACCAATTACAATCTCATGAAGGAGATGGAAAAAATCCGCAATGTCGCTCAGCGACAAGTTCACAAAGCCCCTCACGAAACGCTCCTGGTGCTGGATGCGACCTCCGGCCAGAATGCGGTCACCCAAGCCAAGAAATTTGGCGAGAGTGTCGCTGTCAGCGGTGTCATTCTCAGTAAGCTTGATTCGACGGCCAAGGGAGGTGTGGTGCTCGCCATTGCCGACCAATTAGGTGTACCCGTACGCTTCGTCGGCACCGGTGAGAGCATCGACGATATCGCCGAGTTTGATCCCTGGGTCTTTGTCGAGTCGTTGCTGGAGCGGTAAGCTGGTAGACCGGTAAACCTGGAAACCTGGAAACCGGTACACCTGGCTGATGGGGCTTCGATGTTCGCTTTGATGGCATCACCCGGTCTACTGGTCTACCGGCCTCCAAATCTCTAGTCAGACATTAGTCAAATATATCCACTACCGAATACTACAAATGGAGAAAATGAAATAATGAGTGAGACAGGTACTTTGTTAAAATCTCTGGAGCAGCGCCTCCAGACAATCAGGGGGCGTCTTTGACTGGCCTGCGAAACTGGCCGAATTAGAAGCCCTGGAGAAAAAGACGGGAGACCCTGATATCTGGGCGGACCCCAAAGCCGCACAGGCGACCATGCGCCACCTATCGGCGTTGCGAGAACAGATCAATGGCTGGACACAACTGAGCCAACAAGTCTCTGATGCGCTGGAATTGTTGGAAATGGCGGAACTAGAAGAAGAGGATGAAACCCTGGCTGAGATAACACAAGAGGCCAAGGACTTGGTGGTTGCCATCGACAAGCGAGAATTGAGTCTGGCCCTTTCAGGCGCCCACGATGATGCCGATGCGATCCTGGCCATCCATGCCGGCGAGGGGGGCACCGAGGCTCAAGACTGGGTGCAGATGATGCTGCGCATGTATTTGCGTTGGGCCGAGCGGCAGGGCTATAAGACCACCATTACCGACACCACCGCAGGCGAAGAAGCCGGCATCAAGAGCGTAACGGTCGAAATCGAGGGTCCATGGGCTTACGGTTATCTCAGGGGCGAGAAAGGCAACCATCGCCTGGTACGGATCAGTCCTTATGATTCCAGTAGTCGCCGCCATACTTCGTTCGCGCAGGTGGAGATCCTGCCCATTTTCGATGATGATATCGACATCGAGATCCGCCCCAGCGACATCAAGTTAGATGTCTTTCTCTCTGGCGGCGCCGGCGGCCAGAATGTGCAGAAGAATGCAACTGCCGTACGCCTGACACATTTGTCCACAGGCATTGTCGTTACCTGCCAAAATGAGCGTAGCCAGACTCAAAACCGGGAGTCGGCCATGCGGGTTTTGCGTGCTCGGCTGTATGAGATCGAGGAGCAAAAACGGCTGGAGCAAACAGCTGAGTTCCGTGGCACCTGGGTGAAAGCGGGTTTTGGCAGCCGTATCCGTAACTACGTGCTACATCCCTACCAAATGGTAAAAGATGAGCGCACCGGCTATGAGACGGGCAATACCGGTGCTGTTCTGGATGGCGATCTCTCCCCCTTTATAGACGCCTGGCTTAAAATGCAGGTTGGTGGGGCCTAAGTTTTTCGGTCCCACTAAATCTTTGTCAGGTCCCTGCAAATGCCGCATGAATGACGCAACACATAAAAAAGCCGCCCAATGCGGGCGGCTTTTTAGCTGGCGGCCAGGGATTCGAACCCCAACTGGCGGTTCCAGAGACCGCTGTCCTGCCGATTAGACGAGCCGCCATCAAACGAGTAGGAGACTCCAGGATTTATACTAGGTGGATTTCGGAGTCTTATGATTGGGATTTTGATTATAACCGAAGTGCCCACCCCTACAAAAAAACCAACATAGGCAAGGCACGATCATATACAATGACCTTGCACTAGAAGAAGGATCAAGCGTTTTTTCCGCTAATTTTCTCAAATCAGGTCATAGAATTGGGTTGAAAACTGAATCCGACAGAAGTGCGACCACTATTCTCACCCCAATCGAGTACTAGTGACTACAGCTTAATACACCGCCAGTAAAGCTATTATGCTGACCTGGCGGTCTTGTTTTATACTCCTAAGTACCCGAGCAAAAGTTTTTCGGTATTCTTCAACATGACATTAATGCAACAGGGACATCAAAGACGGTTCTGGCAGAAGATAATGCCCTATTTCATGAACATTCCTTGATAGCGTAATACCAGGAAATTTATGCTCGAGTACTTAAAATGACTGACAATCTGTCCCCCGCAGATCGTAAGAAGACGATGAGGGCTGTTAAGAGTAAGCAGACTAAGCCCGAACGTCAGCTTAGGGCATTGTTAGCGTCATGTGGGTTTCGAGGTTGGAAGATCAACTATACAGGAGTTCTGGGTAACCCCGATATTGCATTTCCCCAAGAAAAAATCGCAATATTTGTTGACGGATGTTTTTGGCACGCATGTCCAGAATGTAATCGTC
>PIVW01001316.1 GCA_003353825.1 Chloroflexota bacterium | reverse complement strand
CAACGATTCCGCACGACGCAACACGGCCCCTCCTGAGCGACGACCAAGGTCGTATGTCGAAGGGCAACACGTCCTCTCCTGAGCGACGACCAAGGTCGTATGTCGAAGGGCAACACGCACTACGCATCGGCATCGCCTGGGCCGGCAGCCCCACCCAAGGTAACGACCGCAACCGCTCGGCCTCCCTGGCCGATTTCGCACCCCTATTCGATCTGCCAGGCATAGCTTGGTACAGCCTGAAGGTGGGAGAGAAGGGGGCGGAGTTGGATGAATGGTCGGGGGAAGTGAGAATTGAGGATTTAAGACCGGTGATAAAAGACTGGGGAGATACGGCGGCGATCGTCAGCCAGTTAGATTTGGTCATCAGTGTGGACACAGGCGTGGTGCATCTAGGCGGAGCATTGGGTAAATCTGTGTGGGTTTTGCTTTGCCACGCCCCGGACTGGCGCTGGCTACTCGACCGTTCCGATTCTCCCTGGTATCCAAAGGCCCGGTTGTTCCGCCAGCGTCATGCCAAAGATTGGGCCGGTGTCATGGGAAGAGTGAAAGAAGAACTTGCCATGGTGGTGAAATAGGCCAGGCAGAATCAACTGATAAAGGTATTAGTGCAAATTGTTCATTTTTGGTATATTATATCACTCCCTTAGCTAAAGTTAGAGATGACCAGTTATATCCGTGACAACATTCACCCCACAATAGGGTGAGTATCGAACGATTATAGGGACTGGCTATTTGAATTCCCTGTATTTATGGCGCTTCCTCTCCACCAAATTACAT
>PIVW01000608.1 GCA_003353825.1 Chloroflexota bacterium | reverse complement strand
AGCGATTGAAAAACGACTTCTAGCGCCTCTGGCCATAATGCGGTCGTTGGCTCAACTGTCGGGTATACTATCATGGAAAAGCAGTCTCCTTGTGTGTTTTTGGTTTTGTAATAAATGTCCAACTTTTAGTATCTTCTCAATATTCCGGGGCACTCGCCGAATGAATTCGGGCTCTGGGGGCGGGGTTCTACGAACCTACACCGAACGTCCACCTTCGTGGACGAGTTAGTTCCCCCAAGTTATTGAGAAGATACAAATCTTACACGAGGTGCTGCTTTTCTTCCTCATTCAATTGTTAACGTGCTTTCTTCTACTACTGAACCATGCCGAATGCCCCAGAATGCCCGGAGATGTTGAGCGAGTGATACGTACCAAAAACAACGCTACGAGCCGTTAAGATACGAATATGAAGGCGGTGATTGCATCTCGCCGGAGCAACCACCTGACCTACCCCCAATATGAGGTCCAGTTAGAGTGAGAAGGCAGTAAGTGGATTTTCTCTCACTCAGATTGGATCAGCTCAAGAGGGAAAGTTCACGTACACTGATACATAATGAAGATTCTCTCAAGGTGATATTAGTATGGATCCTTGGCAACAGGAACAAGTTAGCAACAATCCAGAGCAACTAAAGATACTCACACTTAGAGGGGAGGGACTAACGGAACTACCCCCATATGTTTTTTCATTACCCAATTTGCGTGATCTGCGCGTCAATGACAACTTGCTAACGTCACTACCACCAGAAATTGGTTCTCTGCGGAAACTACGTACACTCGACCTTTCAAACAACTGTCTTACGAAACTCCCTGACGAGTTTGGGCAACTTGATCTCTCAAATATCTCACCCCGGCCCAAGCGCATCTTCTCCATGCCCCCCAATCCTTCCCCTCATGAACCACTGAGTTTTTCGCTTTTTGAGAACAGTGTTAGGCAAAAAGCATCCGAGCAGAGTTGATGTAACCACTCTGCCCGGACGACACTGTTCCCTGCGATGGCGCTCGAGTTGCACTCCGAAACAACCCTGTTAATCCACTCCCGACACGGAGTTCATCTGTCGTTCGTATAACCCATCCAACCCATCCCTTCTGTGGTCAGAGCTTTGAGGTGCTCACAGACAATAGCGGGAGGCCGAACCCCAGCTACATTCTAATAGCTCTCCCCGATGGCGAACATCGTTTTATTCCGTTGGCCTGGACGGATCAGGTTGCGCTGATCAACTACCCCCGTGGCGCCTGTTTTGTTCCGGAACGACTCCTGGAATTGCGACAACAGTTAGACTCACTCTTGGTAGGCTTAGGCGAAAAGGCTATGCTCCGGGCTCAATCAAACGAGCATAAGGAGCAAAAAGAGAGCCATGGCAACCATCGAACCGATCCTTTGGGAGCAACTGAGTCGAGAACAGCAGGCCCGCATTATCGCCCTCCTGGTGCAGATCCTGCTGAGGCGTCTGAATCCACCACGGGAAGTGAAGCATGATTCCGTCTGAGCACAAAATTCGCCAAGAGCATTTGAGCCGCATGGCCTGCATATACGTGCGTCAATCCACCATAGTGCAAGTCCAGGAGCATCAGGAAAGTACACGTCGTCAGTATGCGCTGGTGCAACAGGCCAAGCTGCTGGGTTGGCCGGATGAACGCATACTAGTTATCGATGAAGACCTGGGCCATTCGGCTTCCGATATATCGCAGTCTCGGACTGGGTTTCAGAAACTGCTATCCAAAGTGGTCACCGGCGAGGCGGGTGGAATATTCAGCGTCGAGGTGTCGCGCCTGGCTCGACAGGACAGCGAAGGTCACCGCTTGGTCGAAGTGGCCGCCCTGACTAACACACTGCTATTGGATGAACAACAAGTCTATGACCCACGCCTTGCCGATGATCGCCTGATCCTGGGCCTGAAAGTGCTGTTATCTAGCAATGAGTTGCGACTGATGCACCAGCGCTTACGTGAAAACCTGTTACGCAAGGCCGACCGCGGTGAGTTGCGGCTTAACCTGCCGGTCGGGCTGGTGTATGCACCTAATGGCAGCATCGAATTCGATCCCGACGAACAAGTGCAGGGCGCCGTAAGGCTGCTCTTTGACCGTTTTCGCCTCAGCAGGCGTATGAGCGAGGTGGCTCGCTATTTCCAGGAGAATGGCCTGCTTTTCCCTCGACGACGAGGGTCTTGGCGGGGCAAACTCGAGTGGGGCCCCCTCAATATGGAGCGCGTCCGGGCCGTGTTGGATAATCCGCTCTATGCGGGCGCCTACGTCTATGGCCGCAGCAAGCGTCATACGATCGTATACTCCGATCAGCATATAGAGCGCCCACGCCGGCGCTTGCCAATCGAAGAATGGACGGTTGCACATTGGGATGCTTTCCCTGGTTATATTGAGCGCACTGAGTACGAAGCCAATCAGGTACACTTGACTCAAAACCAAGCAAACCCACATATTCCATCGCGTAGGCGTCGCCGCGATGGATCGGCACTCCTAACTGGGATACTCCTATGTGGTCATTGCGGCCAAGCTATGTACGTCGATTATCAAGGCAGCAACGGCACACGCATCGTCTATCGCTGCAATAAACGTCAGATACGCTATGGTGAACCGGTCTGCCAGCGCATACCTGGTGCGTCCGTGGATAGTTTCGTGACTGAACGGGTATTAGCAAGTTTGGTCCCTGCTCAAATTGAACTCAGCCTGGCTGTTCTAGACGAGTTGGAGCGGCAACAGACTGAGTTGTTCCAACAATGGCAGCACCACTTGGAAGCAGCGAACTACGTAGCCAATCAGGCCCAACGCCGTTACACCCAGGTTGAACCGGAGAATCGTCTGGTGGCGCGCACTTTGGAACAGAAATGGGAGCTGGCCTTGCGTGAAGTGGAGCGCCTGGAGAGTGAGTTGACCGCCTTGCAGCATGCGCAACCGCTAGCCATCACGGCTGGGCAGCAACAATCTCTGCTCACCTTGTCCACCGATCTGGAACAAGTCTGGACTGCTCCAACCACCACTTGGGCCGAACGCAAAGATCTGCTACGCTTGCTAATTGCAGATGTGGCGCTCACCCGTCACGAAACCGGCATCACGGTCCAGATCCGCTGGTTGACCAATCAGGTCGAGACCGGCCAGCTGCCCTTGCCTGTCAGGCGCGATGTTCCCACACCCCCCGTGATCGTGGATCGCCTTCGTAGTTTGTGCAGCGCACACACCGATCAGGAAATCGCT
>PIVW01000607.1 GCA_003353825.1 Chloroflexota bacterium | reverse complement strand
CTGACTCTTGGCCAGCAGATCGGGAACCAGTTCCAGATGGTTGTAGTCAGGAAAATGTTTGAGCAGGCGCGGTAGCTCGTCGAAAAAGGATGTCAGGTGGTATTGACTGTTGAAGGCGACCCTGTCGGTACAGGCCATGCTCAGGGTGTTGATCATGCCATAGGTAAGATCTCGTTTCTCACCTGGAGGTGGGGGATAAGTGAGCTGGTTCTCGTGCATGTACAGCAGTACCGGTACATCATCCAACCAGGGTCGGGCCAGGGCCAGCAGGGCAGGGATATTGACCATGTCTGTGGCCAGCAAGGCATCCGCTTTTCCCACCTCTTTGGCTGTTTGCTTTAGCTGTTGTGCCAACTCTAGCGCCCCACCTTGCATACGCCACTTCCAAAATCGCCCCGCCATATGCAGTAACGTGATCTCATGATGGCTGTTCTTGACATAACCACCAGCCCAGGCTTTGTGCGAGCCGGTGTGGTAGGGAGATATGAGAAAAATGCGCATAAAGCGAGTATACGATACGTCACGTTCCGATACAAGCAAGTGTTAGATAAATCAACAATTCCAAATAGTGCGATCCGTTCGCTCGAAACGTTGTGAGAGCATCGGAGAAGAGCGGTTAAGGACGTAGAACCTTAATGACTGAGTGTTCTTGCAGGTGAAACTCCTACCCTCCAGGTGGTGGAGCGACAGCACCATCCCCTGGAGGGCGCCTGGTAAACGCAGGTCAGAAGCGGGAAGGAATGGGGGTAAGCCCAAGCCGAAGTGGTGACTCCCTATGGACGCGTGCTTTCTTCCAGAGGGCAAACTCATACGGCCGTTGCGGGAGGGGGCGAGGGCGCGCTTGTCCAGTTCTTCAAACACACACCTTGGCTTTTTCCCGCGGTTTGCGCACGCGCGTTGGCACCACTGCCACCCCGTAGTGGCTGGCAAAGTCCTGGTAGGTGGGGTTGAGGTCAGGCTCGTACAGGTTCGGGCTCGTCACCCCAGCCTTGAGATTGTCCGGCAGCAGCAGTTGCGGTACCCCGCCCAGAAACGCCAGGGCTCGCACATGCGCCCCAAGCCAGTTGGGCAGACTCTGGCTCCAGTGCGCTTCAGCATACGTGTAGCTGCTGGCGCCCAGGGTGGCCAGGAATATCTGTGCTCCCCGCACCTCCCCTGTTTCTGGAAAGACCACTGCCACGCTCTGCCCCGCGTAGTCGACGAACAGCTTTTCTCCAGCTTTTGTGTGGCTGCCTCATCCTCGGGTTGAGGTGCTGCTTCCACTCCTGGTAGCGCTGGCAGAATTGGCTGTAGCCGTAGCCATCAGGATGAACCTGCTTGTACTCCACCCACAGCAGACTCAGGTCTTGGACTTTCTGACAGGAGTTGCTCCCTACGCCAAAAGTACTTTGCCTACTATCGCACAACTAGCAACTCTAAACGTGAGCAAGACGTTAGTAGGACACACCCTTTAGATACATAGAGGAAAAGATCGCTATCAGCCTATTGCAATGTTGGCAGTTCCAGATAAGGCTGGCTTGCACACCGCTTGGTAGCCCGAAGAAGGACAAAGGCGGTCGGGGCGGGGGCTGTGGCGCCTTCACCGGTTTCTCGATGGGTTGCTAATTGTCCAGGCGTGCAATATCCAACCCCCCCCGGTAACACCTGACTCTTGGCCAGCAGATCGGGAACCAGTTCCAGATGGTTGTAGTCAGGAAAATGTTTGAGCAGGCGCGGCAACTCGTCGAAAAAGGATGCCAAGTGGTATTGACTATTGAAGGCGACCCTGTCGGTACAGACCATGCTCAGGGTGTTGATCATGCCAAAGTTAAGATCGCGTTTCTCACCTGGTGGTGGGGGATAAGTGAGCTGGTTCTCGTGCATGTACAGCAGTACGGGAACGTCATCCAGCCAGGAAGGGTTGTTCACCCTCCCATATTTAGTAGACTGTCTGTTTGGTTGTCTAGGGCAGAGTCTACGCGTTGAACTACAGGCTCGCGCTGGGTTTCTCATCTAGCCTTGCCGTAAAACTACGGGTACTCCCAGACAAACCAGGAGCTGCGAGAAGACACTGAGCCGTGCCTTTGCGCTTCATGTGGCTTGATGCCAAAGATAAGCAATCCCGTTAAGCATCCTGGAAAATATCGACGTGATCTCTTTTGGAGGATTGATGGTGCTTTTGAACAAGGTATCCAATGGTGCTCGATTGGGCAAAGATACAAGCTTGAGATATCGGAGGCCTGTCTCGTGCATGAATACCATATCACCGTGATGATTTATCCGTACACCCGGATTTCGTTCTAGAATCTCAATTATCTGAGATGGTGACTCTTGGCCCCATCCAACTTCAGTCAGAACGGTATCGCCAACTCGGATATATCGTGGAACAGCTATATCTGAAGGAGACATTCTAATTGTTCGTTGTACGATATCAACGATTTTGTCGTGCGTGTTGCCACTAGCAATGCCGTCGCTAAGCAGCCTCATGGTTGAAAGCGACAAGGCAGACCAAAAATATTGGCGAATACCACTCTTTACCATGGAGAACAGCTTATCTCCTGTGGTCTCGGCTTTAGTAAAGTAGCCATTAATATCATAGTGCTCGATTACGTCACGTTCTGCAGCAATACCTGGTTGGCCAGTTCGGATGAAAAGCTGTATGAGTTCATCTCCCAATTCATTACGGGCATATTGACATAGCTCTAGACCGGCAAGATCGGATTCCATGACCACGTCAATGATCGCAACAGCAATGCCAAATCGTTTTGAATTTGCCTTAAGCAACTCAATCGCCTCAGCTTTGCTCTGTGCCGTATGGAGTTTGAGGGGTAATCCATAGACTTCGAAATTTTTCATCACCAGCTCAGAAATGATGAGAACTTCCGGTTCATCGTCAACAAGTAAAACTTCCCAATCCGAGAAAAACATTGATTATCTGTCTCCTTAAGGCTTATGAAGGTTTGTTGCCAGTACTATTCCTGGTGAAGCTTACCTACTCGGCCCACACCCACAGCGTGGCGAGGCTCTACAGTAAAGTGGATAAAGTTTATGATGTAATCAGATAAAGTAAATGTTGTTCCTTGAATTCCATAAAGGCTTCTGGTTGATAAGAAGGTAGCACCGCAGTTGAACTTGGAGTATGACGAAACTTGACGGAAACGGGTTCATGAGCAAACCTTTCTGAAAAACATCACATCATAAGAGAGGTCATCATGAACCCGCAAGAGCAAT
>PIVW01000606.1 GCA_003353825.1 Chloroflexota bacterium | reverse complement strand
GGCTCTGCGGTATCGCCATCGCCGTCGAGGTCTGAAGAATCAGATGGCAGCCAGTCGTTATTACCGGCGTCAATAGCGGGAGAACCGGCCTGCAATCGCAGATCTCCGTAGTCGTTGTCCTCCAGTGTGCTCCAGTCGTCGTCACCGGAGTCGGGCAGACGAATAAAGCGCGGATCGGTATCGAGCATAGCTCCGTCACAGGTGGCATTTTGCGGACAAACACCTTGCACCAGGCTGTCGGAAATCATTACTTGACTGGTGTCTTCAGCGTACAAAACAGACCCTACATGGCCCCAGAAGATACTGTTGCGAATAATCGGGCTGCTATCGTTGTCTACATACATGCCACTGCCATTGCTTGCTGAATTAGCCGTGAAAGTGACGTTCGTGAGGGCTGGATTGCTATCCCAGAAGTTGTACATGCCGCCGCCGTCATTACCTGCTGAATTAGCCGTGAAGGTGACGTTTGTGAGGGTTGGACTGCTACTGAAGTTGTATATGCCGCCGCCAAAGCCTGCCGAATTAGCCGTGAAGGTGACGTTTGTGAGGGTTGGATTGCTACTGGAGTTGTATATGCCGCCGCCAAAGCCTGCCGAATTAGCCATGAAGGTGACGTTTGTGAGGGTTGGACTGCTACTGGAGTTGTACATGCCGCCGCCGTCATTACCTGCTGAATTAGCCGTAAAAGTGACGTTTGTGAGGGTTGGACTGCTACTGGAGTTGTACATGCCGCCGCCTTCGCCTGCTGAATTAGCCGTGAAGGTGACGTTTGTGAGGGTTGGACTGCTACTGGAGTTGTACATGCCGCCGCCGCCGTGGCCTGCCGAATTAGCCGTGAAGGTGACGTTGTTGAGGGTTGGATTGCTCTTGTAGCTGAACATGCCGCCGCCTCTTATTTGTTGCGATAATTCGCCCGTTGCCGCCCCGGCAGTGATGAAGAAACCATCCAGGGATGTCGTTTCGTCAACTTCCTCTGCCATCACCACATGATAGGCATTTTCCCCCACAATATTGGCCGTATCGGTCACCACTCCTAGCGCGTCCACCACATCATTCCCTTCAATATCCCCACTCAACACCGTCGCATACACTTCCCAATCCCGACCTATCATCTCTCCCTCCAACCCTGGTGTGCCGGCGAAACCGCCGTATATAGCGACACCATCCACTAGTTTGAATGTGGCGCTGCGTGGGTCCTCCTCTTCTGTGCGCTTGCTGGGTTTGTACACACCTTGGGCCACCCAGATCTGGTCGCCGGCCTGGGCTAGGTCAAGAGCCGACTGCAGGCTGGTAAAGGCGTCACTCCAAGAGGCGCCGTCATTGGTCCCTACGGTCTTTGTGGCATCCACATAAATGGTCCCGGAAACGTGGCTGAGCACACTCACGCTGTTATCATCCACTACCGGATCGCCCGACGCCGCTGATACTGATGCCGTGTTGGTGAAGTTGAAGGACGAATTGATCTCAGGTTTGAGCTGACCGGTGAGGGTTATGATACCCCCTGCCTGGGGCATGAGATCTTCGATTTCCCAAACATAAGCAGGCGGGGCGCCGATCTGGGTCACTGCCGCTCCTTCTGATGTTATTTCACCGATCACCACCTCAGGCGGGATCAAATCTGAGAGTTGGGCGCCTGTGACTGTGTCAGTATCATGATAGTTGTGGAAATGCAGAGAATAGCTAATAGCAGCGCCGGGCGCAACAGCAGCAGGCCTAACCACCTTGCCGATCTTGAGTCCAAAGGCCTCGTGCGCCCCCATGTCGACGATCCCCCCGACAAGACGTGGGTAGCCGTTGCTATCGGTGAGAATATCGTTAGAGAGCCAGTTATTGTTACCGGCGTCAATAGCGGGAGAGCCGGCTTGCAAACGTAGATCTCCGTAATCGTTGTCTTCCTGTGTGCTCCAGTAGCCATCACCAGAGTCGGGCGGGCGAATAAAGCGCGGAGAGGTATCGAGTATGGCGCCGTCACAGGTGATGTAGACATTTTCCGGACAACCACCTTGCATCAGGGAATCCGAAATTGTTATCTGAGGGAAACCAAATGTGGATATATCAGACCCGACCTGACCCCAGAAGATACTGTTGCGAATAATCGGGCTGCTATCGTAGTTGTACATGCCGCCGCCATTGCGTGCCGAATTGGCCGTGAAGGTGACGTTGCTGAGGGTTGGACTGCCTTCCCAGTTGACCATGCCGCCGCCGCCATAATATGCCGAATTAGCCGTGAAGGTGACGTTTGTGAGGGTTGGACTGCTACTGGAGTTGACCATGCCGCCGCCATTGCGTGCCGAATTAGCCGTGAAGATGACGTTTGTGAGGGTTGGACTGCCTCCCCAGCTGTACATGCCGCCGCCATCTTTGCCTGCCGAATTAGCCGTGAAGGTGACGCTGGTGAGAGTTGGATTGCTATTGCGGGAGTTGTACATGCCGCCGCCATCTTCGCCTGCCGAATTAGCCGTAAAGGTGACGCTGGTGAGAGTTGGATTGCTATTGCGGGAGTTGTACATGCCACCGCCGAATACTTGTTTTTGTTCCCATGGTTTGCCCGTTGCCGCCCCGGCAGTGATGAAGAAACCATCCAGGGATGTCGTTTCGTCAACTTCCTCTGCCATCACCACATGATAGGCATTCGCCCCCAGAATATTGACCGTATCCGTCACCACCCCCCGCTCATCCACCCCATCATTCCCTTCAATATCCCCACTCAACACCGTCGGATACACTTCCCAATCCCGACCTGTTATATCCCCTTCTGACCCTGGTGTGCCGGGAAAACCACCGTATAAGGCGACACCATTGACGAGATCGAATGTGGCGCTGCGTGGGTCCTCTTCCTCTGTGCGTTGGCTGGACACATACACACCTTGGGCCACCCAGATCTGGTCGCCGGCCTGGGCTATATCAAGAGCGAATTGCAGGCTGGTGAAGGCGTCACTCCAAGAGGCGCCGTCGTTGGCCCCTGCCCTCTTGCCGGCATCCACATAAATGGTCCCGGAAACGTGGCTAAGCACACTCACGCTGTTATCATCCGCTACCGGATCGCCTGACGCCGCTGAAACTGAGGCAGTGTTGGTGAAGGTGAAGGGCGGATTGACCTCTGGTTTAACCTGACCGGTGAGGGTTATGATACCCTCTGCCTGGGGCATGAGATCTTCGATTTCCCAAATATAAGCGGGCGGGGCGCCGATCTGGGTTACTGCCGCTCCT
>PIVW01001315.1 GCA_003353825.1 Chloroflexota bacterium | reverse complement strand
GGCTCCGTATCCAGTGGTCATTTTAGCGCGTGCCTGTTTAGCATCTTTCAAACACTTCGACTTTGGAAGATTAATCCTCGCAAGTGGTTGACGAAGTATTTACAGAGCTGCGCGGAAAATCGGGGCCAATCCCCCCAAGATTTAGCCGGCTTCTTACCCTGGGCCATGTCGGAAGACCAGTTGGCTCAATATCGTTATCCGGAACCCTCATGAAAGAATGTGATCGATTCTATCGTTACTGTGGCCGGGACTTCTCTGAGTCTGAACTTCAGATGATCCGGCAGATAATCACCTCAGATGATCGGCCTAATCGCGCCAAGATCTCTCGGCGTGTATGTGAGGCCTTTGGCTGGTACAAACAAGATGGCGGTCTCAAGGAGATGAGCTGTCGAGTCGCGTTGCTACGCATGGATCGCGATGGTCTGATCCAGCTGCCACCGCCTGAAAAAGGCAATGGTAATTGTACTGCAAAAGTCCATATGAGTACGGCCTCAGATCCGAAGCCTGATGTTTGTGTTGGGGCGGGTGCCTTGGCCCCCCTGCATCTTGAACTGGTTGTTAAGGGCACGTCTTCGCAACTATGGAACGAACTGATAGAGCGGTATCATTACCTGGGTCATAAGCGTTTGCCCGGTGCCCAACTACGGTATTTTGTTTATGGCGGCTCTCATCTTCTGGCAGCGCTAGGTTTTGGCGCGAGTGCCTGGAGCGTAGCAGGTCGAGATCGTACTATCGGTTGGAGCCCTGATCACCGTAAAAAAAAATTGCATCTGATCCT
>PIVW01001314.1 GCA_003353825.1 Chloroflexota bacterium | reverse complement strand
CATGTTTCATTATCTTAATTAAAAGCTAGACGAATAGATGGTTTCTTGCATTTTTTAGCAGACGAACAACTAAAACAACAGCATACTAATCAAGCGCTTGAGGTTTTTTAAAAAGACGCATATCCTAACATCCAAAAACAAACTTCAAACCAACTACCCTCTAACCATCCAAACCAACAATGATTGACTTACTTTTCTTATTCGCCACTTTATATCAATTAACAACATCCAAGAAGACACTGGGCACATATAACCAACCATGCATCCCACCACAATCAGACTTCCCGTGTCCCAGAACCTTTATGACCTTAACCGACCAACAGAACGGCGACGTCGAATGCGGTGAAGATTACAGCTGCTGTCTATGCCAAACCATTATCTGTGGCTCCGCCTCCAATGCCTGCGACAGTTTCAAAGTCGGCGGCGACAACGGTGCCTTCGGTGTGGAAGACATTCGTGTTTACGGCGAACCAGATTCGAACGGCGCAGTCATCGATTGCGGCGCTCCCAACTCCTGCGCAGCTACACATATCAGCGGGTCCTGGATCGATGCCCTCAAATGCGGCGGCGAGGGAGCCTGTGCTAGCGCCGTGGTGGACATCTCGCAGAGCCGTGGCCTTATCTGTGATACGGGCGCCTGCATCGCGGGCACCTTCCTATTAAACGCCAACCTCGGCGGGGCTGTGAATTGCGGTGCACGCCAAGCCTGCGTAGGAGCGCTCATTGAGATCAATGGCATCGAGGAGGTCAAATGTGGCGGGATCTCCTCGTGCCAGAA
>PIVW01001313.1 GCA_003353825.1 Chloroflexota bacterium | reverse complement strand
GTAGGAGTCTCCGTCTGGCATGGCGGGTTGGTAATGTTCTGCCTGATGTCAGTCATTCTGGGCCTGGGGTATACATTTTACTCCGGTGCAGTGGAAGCATGGCTGGTTGATGCACTGAATACAACAGGTTTCTCAGGGCAATTGGATCAGGTCTTTGCCCGCGGGTCGATGGTCAGCGGCTTTGCGATGTTGATTGGTACCATCGGGGGCGGTTTGCTGGGCACACTCGATCTGGCCGTACCTTTCATCGCGAGAGCTATTCTGCTTGCGATTGTGTTTTTGATCGCCTTTTACACAATGTTCGATTTGGGTTTTACCACCCGGTCGTTTTCGTTTTCAGAACTGCCAAGAGAGATGCGGGCCATTGCTCAATCGAGCATTCAGCATGGCTGGCGGGAACCTTCCGTCCGCCTGTTGATCATTGCATCTTTCATTCAGGCCATTTTTATGGCCTGGGGATTTTATGCCTGGCAGCCCTATTTCCTTGATCTTCTGGGACAAAAAGACGCGGCCTGGATTGCAGGTGTAATCGCCGCCTTGATATCTCTTTCGACGATTATCGGTAATACGATTGTGGAGTGGTTTACCCGCTTTTGTGGTCGACGAACAACGCTGATGTTATGGGCTGGAGGAGTCTCGGCAGTGGCTTCCGTCGGGGTCGGAGTCGCATCATCATTCTGGGTGGCTGTTCCTCTCTATTTGCTGACAATGTTAGCGATGGGTGTCATGATGCCGGTGAAACAGGCCTATATGCATCAGGTTATTCCATCGCAAAAGCC
>PIVW01000605.1 GCA_003353825.1 Chloroflexota bacterium | reverse complement strand
GGTGTTGGCGAATACGTAGCCGTTCTTGCGAGAATTCATAAGGGTCAACGTGCGCCAAAGCACTAACTGTGTCGCGCAGGGAGTCGGGGCGAGGGATGAGTTCCCAAGCCCATTCACGTTGGATGATGCGTTTCACCAAGCCGATTTGGCCGGTGGTGGAGAGCAGTACAGACAGCCTATATCAAGTTACAGTTCCCGATTATATACGAGAAAGGGTCCATTGTGCCCGCCGTAAATGATACGGTGCGCAACGAATCTGGCTCCCAATGACTGTTGGATGTAAGATGGGCTTCAGAAGTAATCAAACAAAGCCGTCTCTCCTATAAGACTATAAATCTATCGCTCAAAGGAACTTATTCATGGCCGCTCCCATCGCCATTCAGCTCTACTCTGTCCGTGATGACCTGGCGGATAATTTCGACGATATCGTGGAACGCATCGCCGGAATGGGTTATGCCGGTGCCGAACTGATTTTCAACTTACCGGGAACCACCAATGCCTCTGCTGCTCAATTGCTCCAGACTCTTAACCTTAAGGCCGCTGCTGCTCATACGCCCCTACCCTTGGGCGAAAACAAGAACAAAGTCTTGGATTTCATGCAGCTATTTGGCAGCCACAACATTGTTACGACCCTGGGACCAACTTATTTCGAAACCCTTGATGCCGTCCTGCAGACGTGCGACCGCTTCAACGAAGCCAATGCAGTTGCCCAAGCGAATGACATGACATTCGGAACCCACAACCACTGGTGGGAATATGAGAAGGTCGAGGGACGTTATGTATACGAGATCATGTTGGAGCGTCTCGACCCAGCCATTACCTTTGAGTTGGACACGTATTGGATTCAAGCAGCCGGTATTGATCCAGTCACCATCATCGATCAAATGGGCCCGCGCGCGCCCCTTATCCACATAAAAGATGGTTCCACCGAAAAAGGCGAGCCTCAAGTGGCTGTCGGCGCCGGCACAATGGACATCCCCGCCGTTGTTCAGGCCTCGAAACACGCCGATTGGCTGATCGTCGAACTCGACAGTTGCGCCACTGATATGATGCAAGCCGTACAGGAAAGCTACGACTATATGGTAGAGGGAGGCTGGGCTCGTGGCAGATAAAATGAAAATCGGTTTCATCGGCACAGGCAACATCTTTGGGGCTTATGTTGATGGGTGCAAAGATTTTGACAACCTTGACATTGCAGCCGTGGCCGATCTCGATCTCGATAAAGCACACGCCCAGGCTGACCAGTTCGATATCCCCAGGGTTTGTACTGTAGAGGAGTTGTTAGCGGATCCGGAGATCGAACTGGTCGTCAATCTCACTATCCCGGCGGTGCACGCTGATGTGAGCCTGCTGATCATCGAGGCCGGTAAACATGTTCACTCCGAAAAACCGTTGGCAGTTACCCTCGAACAAGGTCAGTTGGTTCTGACTGCGGCCGCGAAAAAAGGTGTTCGGGTCGGTTGCGCGCCGGACACTTTTTTAGGCGGAGGACAGCAAACGGCTCGAAAACTGATAGATGACGGCTGGATCGGCGAAGCGGTTGCTGCCGTCGCCTTTTTTATGGGGCATGGTCCCGAAGCGTGGCACCCCAACCCGGGCTTCTTTTATGAGGTGGGGGCCGGCCCCATGTTCGACCTGGGGCCCTATTATGTCACAGCACTGATCAACTTGTTGGGGCCCGTTCGCCGTGTAACGGGCTCGACCCGTATTTCCTTCCCGGAGCGTATTGTAGGCAGCGGCAAGGACAAGGGCAAACGCGTTCCTGTAGAAACGCCAACACATGTCACCGGCGTACTCGATTTCGAAGGTGGTGTGGTCGCTACTATGATTACCAGTTTCGACGTGTGGGCATCACAAGTTCCTCGTATTGAAGTCTATGGTTCAGCAGGCTCGATCAGCGTTCCGGATCCGAACATCTTTGGCGGCTCTGTGCTAGTAAAACGCGCCAATGCCAAATCATGGATCGAGATGCCCTTGACTCACAGTGACGCTGTCGGCAGGGGCATCGGCGTGGCCGACATGGCTTACGCTATACGCATGGGCAGGCCACAACGTGCGGATGGCGACATGGCTTACCATGCCCTGGAAATCATGCACGCATTTGATATCTCCTCAACGTCGAATCAGCATGTCGAGCTTAGCAGCAGATGTGAGCGCCCCGCCCCCTTGCCGCAAATTATGGGACAACAAGTGATGCTGGATTAATGCGTGCCCGATGCGTTCAAGTCGAATGGCAAGTGGTAAATGCAATTGACCGAAGACGTTCTGGCCCCCGGATTGTTGAACTAAGTAATACCTCGATAGCCATTCCGGTCAAGTAAGAAAGAATCAGAAGAAAAGAGAAGGGCAGGTTATGATTCACTGCAGATGAGCCAAGTGAAGGGGCGCACGCGCGACGTATACAGTCATGTGGTATCGAGATTAATATTTGAGTGGAGATAATAGAGCCGGGGAACATCTCGTTTGACCAATACTTAAAGTGAGGGCATGATATGCACCTAGCCCGGCAGCAGGGTCAAGAGGCGTTTGCCGGACCGGGTTAGCTAATTTTATGATGATCTTCGGAAACTCAGGATGATTTGCCCCAATTGCTCTACCGAGAATCAGGATGATGCCAAGTTCAGCAAGAACTGTAGGTATGGGTTGTATGCGACCGCCACGCCTGCTTCTGCGCAAAACCAAGCGACTGAGCTTCATCCAGCCCGGAAGGCAGGGGTTTTCATTCCTCCAGAGCAAGTCGCAAAGGTGGAAGTGGCACGCAGCAACCGGCTTATGGAAGGGGAACGCCAGATCGTAACTATGCTCTTCTGCGACGTGACCGGTTCAGCAGCAGCTGCAGAGCAAGTCGACCCTGCTAAAGAGATTGGACTGCCATCATGAATGACATCTACAAGCATATGATGGCGCCGATAACCGAAGTCGATATCATGGAGTTGTCGATCAGCTATATCAGCATGATGAAAAGCGAGTTTGACAAGGCCGCTGCTTTTGTCATGGACATTATCACAATGGGCGAGGATGTGGGAGAGTGTCAGGTACAAAGTTTGGGGTTACTTGCTTCGGTCTTAACTCAGGAAATATTGGAGATGAGGAAACAACGGTAGGACTGCACTTCAACTGGGAGTAGGACACCATCGTTGAATGAGGCGTAAAGCCTCTAGCGATGGCCGCCCTCGTTGCTTGTGGGGCCGCCACTGCGGCGGAGGAACTTTGAAG
>PIVW01001312.1 GCA_003353825.1 Chloroflexota bacterium | reverse complement strand
TGAAATAGCGTACACACCGTAGGTGTAAACCCAATGTGGATAGCACGTTGCGGCGCTTGGCTGTCGTATTGGAACGATCCTTAATGAGTGATTGTTTTGCTTATTGGCTAAACGCGTAACGGAACCAATATGTTCCCCTAGAATCGTGGATGTAACCGATACATCCCACTTAATCTAATATAAACACTTCCTCTGTTATCCCTCTCTCCCTACTACGACACCACCAACTTATCAGGTACACTTTACACTAGATACTAGCCCGGTCATTATCTGCAGGTTGGCTGCGGTCTGTTGC
Organism: Chloroflexota bacterium; assembly: GCA_003353825.1. The sequence continues at coordinate 484 of PIVW01001312.1, read as the reverse complement.
GCGTGCCTGTGCTCCAGCGACAGGAGTTCCAGTAGCTGATCCAGAGTTATGGGGCGGCCTCTCACTATGTCCTTGTTGTAGTCCCTGATGATAGGGCCATATAGTCGCTCGTCCCCCTTCCGGACCGCTTCCAAAAACTTTCTGGTAAGGTTGTCTTCCGACAGTCCATCACCAAGTGCCGCCAATTGTCGCTGTAGGGTCAACAACCAGACGTAGAGCAGCTCAGGATGCTCGCCTGTTCGCAGTGCCTCGTCCTCCCACTTCGTGTGTAGTTCTTGTATCCTTAATCCCTTCGCCGTATATTCGAAGTGATTTACTAGGCGAATCCACGCACTAACACCAACCTTATCGCCTTGGCACCCACGCCGAAGTAGGGATTGCTGCGCCCCCTCAGTGGTTATGAGGGAGAGCGTCAGCTGGGTCTTCAGCCGGCGGGACTCAGCCAGGCCTCTGCTCACCAGGGTCTTGTCCACCGCCTCCAAGG
>PIVW01001311.1 GCA_003353825.1 Chloroflexota bacterium | reverse complement strand
TAACCAAAACACGATTAAGTGTGCAGTCAAAAGTGGCAGGCCGAAATCCCCAAGCATAGGCACGGCCATGACCGCTAATACGATATAGGCGGCCGTAACGGGCAGTCCCATACCCAGCACTAAGGCCACGATACTGATTAATCCCAGCGCCACCAACATATAGCCGCCAGAGAACTCCATCACAAACTGGGTGAATTGCAATCCAATGCCCGTCTGGCCTACGACGCCCACAATAATACCCGCAGCCCCACAGGCCACTGAGATTGGCAAAGCCATCAATGCACCGTTTTTCATGCCTGAGATAAACTTAGTTAGCCCTATTCGACTGTGCTTACGCAGTGCAGCGGTCACGAGTATGGCCGCGCATCCAGCCACACCAACAAGCAGGGGTGAATACGCCATCATCAACAGTGTAGTGATAAGACCCAGTGGAATGAGATGGTGTGCACCATGTTTCATCACTGAGATCACAGCTTCTGTGCGGCTCACCGCTTGCAGATTAAGCTTACATGCCATCAAATGAACATAAAGCAAAGTACAGAAAAAGTAGAGGATAGCAGGCGCAATCGAGGCCAACATGATCTCGCTATAGGGCACTCCAGTAAACTGCGCCATCACAAAAGCACCCGCCCCCATGATCGGAGGCATGATCTGTCCACCCGTCGATGCCGCCGCTTCAATGCCTGCAGCTTGCTCAGGCTTATAGCCGAGCTTCTTCATCATAGGAATGGTTACCGAACCTGTGGTAACCGTATTGGCAATAGCAGAACCAGATATTGA
>PIVW01000604.1 GCA_003353825.1 Chloroflexota bacterium | reverse complement strand
TTCGCGTGACGATCACGAATTTCAGTCGATGATGCCCCCACACCTAGTGGCTGGTTGTGTTAAACGTCTAGATATCGTGCGAGGAAAATCCGCATCACGCGAAATCCCAGAGAACCTTATTTCCTAATGTCCTTCCCTGCCCAACCCAAGGCTTTCTGGGAAAACCTTATTCACAATCTGGCTAAAGAACGGAGCACATGGGCTCGCCAATAACTCATCTAGGACACACCCAAAACATATCTGCTCTTTTACAACAAGGTTCTATTTCAATGTACAGATTGTTCATCTCTGTTGACCTCCCACCTGATTTTCTAGAAAAGCTGCGTAGTACCCAAAATCAGCTCAAACGCACTCTGGCAAACTACCCCTTGCGCTGGACCCGGCCGGAAGGAATTCATCTCACTCTAAAATTCCTGGGCGATACCGATCCCGCGCGCATCGATGATATCGTCACCACCCTCACACAGGTGGTCGATTCCCACCCCCCGTTTGAGATCAGCGCCGGAGGTCTGGGATGCTTCCCCAACCCTAACAAGACCAGCGTCTTGTGGATTGGCGTCAAGGATCGTGACAAACGCTTGCAAAAACTGACAGCCAGTATCGACGACGCCACCAATAGCTTAGGCTGGCAGCGTGAACGCCGGCCCTTTAGTGGCCATCTCACGTTGGCACGCGTTCAGCGCTATGCCAAAAACCCTGAGCGCCGTGACCTTGGACAACAACTGTCCACTTTGGGTGTTCCTCAGGATATGGGGATCATCCCGGTCGATGAAATTCACCTCGTGCGCAGCCAACTCAATCCGCAAGGGGCGATCTATACTTCGCTCGCGACCCTTCAGCTTGTGGATATCTGAAATTGCCCTGGCCCCTCAAATGGGAGAAACCCGTGGCTGGATTGGCTTGTTGAGAAATCGAGGGCGTATTCAGCGCTGTAACACCCGCACATGCTGTTGCATACGTACTAGAAACGTCAGCCCAACCCCGACTTGGTTAGGCTTTTTCAGCAAGATAATGATGCTGTTCAGCCTGAAAAAGTCTCAACCGTTGGGGCTTGCGGCTTAGGCGACTTCCGAAAGATAATCGAGGGAGATTTTGTCATTTTTCGGAAGTCGCTAGAGGCATTTTCGGATTGGATGCTTATTTGTTTTTCCGAAAATGCCTTACCGGCCCCATAATCGTTGCCAAAAACCTCGCTTAGGGGGTGGGGGTTCGTTATTTTGTCCTTGTGCCGTTGTCTCCACTGTAGAAGCCATTGTGGCGGCTTGAGTTGTATCAGTCGCAGTCTCGTTGATAGCGGTCTCTCCTCCGGCTGTGATTTGTGCGGGTGCAGGTTGGGTCTGCGCAGCTGCCGGTTCATGAGCGACGATCGGCATGGGAGCGGGAGATGGCTGTACAAGGGCCTGTTGAGTCGCGGCCCGCTGATGCGACATGGCATCTAACCGCTTCTGCAATTCAAAAAGCTGTGCTTCCATCTGGCGCATGCGCTCGCGCTCGCTGCTGGTCGCGCTTTCCACCGAGCGTTTCATTTCAAAGACCTGACGCTCAGTGTCAATCATGCGTTCGCGCAACCGCATATTTTCTTCCTTCAGATTAAAGTTATCTTGCAGCAGCACCCCCAGAAGTTGGCGTTCGGTCTGTTGGCTGGAGAGGATAATCTGTTGGCTGTCAGAAAGCGAGGATAGGGTCGCTGCAACCATTCTGGCAACGTCCACCACATCCTCCTCTTCAGGTTGATGCACGAGCGCCGGCTCATCCTCTGCTCCCGCATCGGTAGCGGCAAGGGGCGGATCACCACCCTCTTCAGAAGCATCACCATTGCCGTTGCTGCTATTTAACAGGGTACGGGCCTCATCAAAAGATTTTCCTTCTTGTAACATACCCTGAAGTTCTATCAAAATCCCCACATCTTCATTCGAATAGCGGCGATGTCCTTGCCCTGCGCTTTCCAAGCTAGCTGTGACGGGACGTCCTGCTTCAGATGACAGATAGTCACTAAAATGCAGCGACCATCGCCTCAGCGTAGATGTGGAAACGCCGAGTTCCTGTGCCACCTCGGTAGGACGACGCCCTGTCGTCATATGTATTTGTTCCCCAGGGCCCAATGCATCAGACTAATCATTAACGACTCGATAATCTCCTTCTACTACCTCAGGGTCCTGCGCAGGTGGTGCTGTCTTCTGTCCACGGACAACTGCACGGTGTTCATCTACGATGTCAGATGGGCAGGAGCTGAGGAAATAGCGCAATCCCAGCCAGATGGCGGCGATATCATCCACCTGACCGAGTCCAGGAATCAGATCGGGGACAAAATCGATAGGTGAGACGACATAGACTACGACCAGCAAAGGAATGCCGAATCGCAGCATAGGGTTGATTCGTCCATCCATAAATAGATACCAGGCCACGCGTACGTTTTCAAATAACTCTTCTAACGTGCCAGGGCGATGGTCGCTGTTTTGCGGTTGTTGTTTGGAAGTCATGCACTTTCTCCATTAGATACGGGGGAAAATTATGTTGCGGTTGCCGTTTTGGTGTCCGGAGTTTCTACAGCATTGTAAAATCCCGTTCCTACTCTAATCCGGCGTGCCATGCCGCATTATGGTAAATCCTAACATATTCGTGAGCGATATGACAAGCGATCTAGCCATTGATAAGCGAATTTCGCTTGCCCTCGGCATTCGTTGAGATTCCATGGCATAATGAGGGGCGCAGACAGAGAATCCTTGGTATCACACCCAGGATGCCCGATCATGACCCCTGTATTCTGTAATACGGATTAGCACATGCCAGGGTTTCTCGAAATCGCTATCACACATGAAATCGCTCGCACAACATTTAACCGCACTCCCACTGGCAACGCTACAGGCTATTGCCCAGAATCAAGGTCTCGCCATCGCCACAGGTGGACAGAGCCAGTATGCCAGCCTGCTCTTACCTCATCTTCAAGAGCAAGCGCAGATATCACTGGTATGGGAAGAGTTGAATTCCTCCGATCAGGCTGCGTTGAGATTTATCGTGGCTGAAGGAAATCGGGCGCCAGTGGCGATATTTCAACGGCGATTCGGCGAGTTGAGACGTTTTGGTTCAGGGCGTTTACAGCAAGGTAAACCCTGGCTCACACCAACCGGCTCGGCAGAACGATTATGGTACCGGGGGCTAATCACGCGTGGTTTCGATGAACTTGCCGAGAACGCAGTGGAACTCATCGGCATCCCCACCGA
>PIVW01000110.1 GCA_003353825.1 Chloroflexota bacterium | reverse complement strand
CGATTCCATCCTCTCACCCGACGCTCCCGCACCCTGGCCCAGCAGCCGCATACCCTCCACGATGCCATGTACCTCATTGGTTGTCTCTACAACTTCTGTGATTATCATAAAAGTCTCAGGGTTTGTCTCTGGCTCGGTTCTTACAACTACCGCTGGGTGCATCGTACTCCTGCTATGGCTGCCGGCTTGACCGAGCATCAGTGGTCCGTTCATGAATTGCTTTCCTTCAAAGTTCCTCCTCCGCAGTGGCAGCCCCACAGACAACGTGGGCGGCCATCACTGGAGGCTTTACGCCTCATTCAACGATGGTGTCCAACTCCCAGTTGAAGTGCAGTCCTACCCCACACGTCGGGTGCACGCTTTGTTGGGCATTTTTTATAGCACAATTCTTTATCCAAGCGCATTCCTAATGCTGAATTGTGACTTTGACACCTAACCCTCCATTGGTTGATTGCTTCAATATATCATACAATTCTATAACGTCCTGATCATCAAGCGCAATACAACCATATGTCCAGTCACTATTACTTCCTCCGCCATGTATTAATATATCATTCCAGATAGGAAATTCAAGGTCTTCTTGATTGAAATCATACACTTCCCAGATCGTATCCAGAGACTTGTGTTGGAATTCCCAAGAGGCAATACGGAGACGCCCTGCGTCTCCGTATTGAACATAGTAATCTTCTAAAGATTGTGTTGTTGTGTCAAGAAGCATTTGACGAGGGCCAAACTGAGATTCGTATTGCATGCTGGCAATTAAAAAAGAACCTTCAGGTGTTAATTCATCCGCCCATATTCGGCGCGGACCTACTCCATGTTTGCTAATTCCAACACGAAAAGACTTAATGACTTCATTATTGTAAAAAACCGTCAACTGATGCTCTGACTTTGAAACCACAACACGATAATCTGTAACCAGTGTTACGGGACGCTTAAAAGTCACCATCCCACGCCAAATAAGATATTCTTTAACATGTCCCCCAGAAAGTACGAATAACCCAATCAAACCAAACAATAAACCAATTGCAAGACCGCCAAGGCACCATTTTATCCAGTACTGTAGAGATTTATCAAAATTCACTATACAACCTCAAATAGATATGATTCAAATGCCCAACGTCTACAATAACCGGTACTAAAAAGCGGAGACCAGCTATGCGATAAAACGAAATGGTATACACGCTTTTTAGGATCCGCGTTCATTGTTTTGTTAGACCGGACATAGTTTGTATAAAGTTCTTTATATTATTCTAGTAGATGGGGTAGCTGTCAATATTAGCAGTGGCGCAAAAGTTGCTACGAGAGTTGACAAGTGGGGTTCTCATGACATATTAACTGTATCTCAAGCAAGAGGAGCACGTCATGAAAACCTCAAGAGAATAGTACCCGAAGAATGCAATTGTGTACACCTTTGAGCAAGAAAGCTGGCCGGAATGCGAAAGGAAGTTGAAAATAGCCTACACGAGCAAGGCCAAGGTGGTGCAGACGATGGGAGGAGTGATGACGGTTGCCCATCGATCCAAGTATTGTCTGAATACAGATTGTGTAAGACATCAGGTCATTTGTAAGTCTGGGCAGTGGCAACAGACTGCGCCTAGTTATTGTACATATGGATACGATGTAATCGCCCAGATAGGGTGGTTGCGTCAGCAGCACTTTGAGCGATTTGGTGGTATCCATCAGGCGTTGAGCCCTCGTCTTCAAATCAGCGAGTCGGAAGTGCGTCATCTGTACCATGATAGATACTTGCCCTTGCTGGCTTGCCACAGCGAATCTGGAGATGTTGCCGATCTCATAAAGAAAGTACCATGATAGATACTTTCCCTTGCTGGCTTGCCACGAGCGCCAATATCTGGAGGAGTTGAAGGCTGTATCAGAGCGAAATGGACTGATTCTGAGTAGGGATGGGCTGGCGCCCGAGGGTGGAGAACCCCAGTTATGGTTGGTACGAGAATTGCAACTGGGGTTGACGCTGCGCAGTGGTTGGCTGAGCCGACAAGACAAAGCGACATTCGTCAACTTCCTACAGCCAATTGCAGACTTGGGATTACATGTAGCCTCTGTGATGAGTGACAAGCGGCGAGGGTTGGCGCCCGCTATCCCGACCGTATTTCCGCAAGCCAAACATGGTTATTGCCAGATACATTATCTCAACAATGCGGCTGAGCCAGTGGCGCAAGAAGACCAGGCTATGAAGGTGAACTTGCGAAAAGAGGTGCGGAGTGAGGTAGGGGAACTGATTCGGCAAGAAAAGGTAGAGAAACCATTAGTGCTTTAGCGCACGTTGACCCTTATGAATTCTCTCAAGAACGGCTACGTACTCGCCAACATCGTGACTGCTTCAGGCTTCATACACGGTCTGCAAAACGATCTCGGGCACAACTCAAGCAGTTAGAGCTACGCTGGTTTGCTCTGCCCCTAATTGATACCTCATAGTAACTTTTGCGGTATTGCCAATTTTAGCATCATATACCAAGAATCCCTGGCTGAAAGTACAAAGCGCCCTCAGGCGCTCGCGTGCTGGCAAACCAGGCCCTGAGGGGCCGGGCTCTAAGGAGCCTTCGTACTTTCAGCGACGAATTCCATTCGCCCTCGTGGATGCGCCATAATTGTAAAGGGGACAAGTACTCAGAATGAACCATGCCCATCTTTGACTATCAACCCCTTCACAACAGGGTTAGCATTTGGGTTGAAAACATCCAATACATCAGTGATCGACCCGAACGTGATACTGCCGATGTGCCAGTCCCAGGCATTGAGCGCAACAGCATCGTCATTCGTTTTACCATGAATGTGGCGAATAATCCCTCGCTGCGAAGGTCCGTCGACATGAATGCCGTCCGCCGTTTCATCAAAGGTGATGCCTTCGAAAATGTAGTCGCTTGCATTTCCTATCTGAACGGCAAAAGCAGAGCAATCGCGAAAGATTACATTTCGCACAACGACTCGCGAGATATCCTGGAACAAGAACATCCCTATCGAGCCTGGCACTGAACCTTTGGGGTCGTATTCACCACCGCGACCGCGGCCATCATTATTCTGATCACACCAGATCCCCCCTTCAACAAGGATATCTTCATCGGCACCTCTGCACATCTGAACAGGGCGATCTTGGGAAAGCACTACCTGGGAATTACGTACCATACACGTTCCCACTGTCCCGACCTTCAAGCGTATCTCAGTTTCAGGATGTACTATGAGCCGATTGCCGCTTCGAAGCACAATGGGGCGATCGATGTAGATGGGCGTGCTAATTTTGGGGACATATGCGTAGCCATGTTCTGTAAGGCAACGCTCAATCACATCTGACCAAATACTCCCACGCATGTCGTGGAGTTGGCTCATCGATCTTGCACGAGGCTCCCATTTTTGTTGCCATTCAGTCTCTCGCACTAAGTCGGCGTAGTCAATAATAGACTTAAGTTCAATTCCTTCATGTAATCCCACTCTGCTTTCTATCGCCAACAGCTCTTGGCAAAGTTAATCTTCATTCACTAGATTATATTCTCGTTGAAAACTGACTTGCCATGAGATCACGTTTACGGCACAGCCACCGTCAAAGCAGCCGCCAACACTTTGATGGAGACAGGTGTGCGACCGCTATACTCGCCATCGCTCCACACCGGCTGATTGGGTTCGACATCGATCTTGATATTTTGCCCCCGCCAGTAATAGAGTCCTGCCTTCTCGGTTTGTAAATTGAAGAAGCGCTCGATAGCCGCGCTCATACTGGTTCGATCCCGGCTCAGCATAAATACATCCAAATAGCCATCATCCACCTCAAATTTGGCGCTGATGGAAAATCCGGTGCCCGCCTTGGCGGAGTTGACCACATAACATTTGTGCCCCATTACATCAATGGCTTCGCCGTCGATGGTCAAGCGGTAGGGGATGTCTTGAAGCTCGCTAAGGCGATTGATGTCGCGTTTTAGGTAGGCGAAGGTGCCGTATTTGTCTTTATCCGCCCGGCTGGTCTGTTCCTCCGGTTCGATGCCTGTGAATAAGCGCTGCACGAAGTAACCATCCTTGAGTTGAGCTATATCGATTTTGCGGCGATTGTGGCTCGTACAAAGCAGTTCTACAGCCGGCCGCAGTGTATTTGGCGTACCCAACTCATTGGCAAAGCCATTACCTGTACCCCCCGGCAACACACCCATAGGCACGCCTGTACCCATAACGCCATTGGCTATCTCGTGTTGTGTGCCATCTCCGCCATAACCTGCCACGAGATCGTACCCCGCTTCCGCAGCCTGCCGGGCGAATTGGGTGGCATCGCCATATTTGCGCGTGATGCTGATATCCCAATCAACACCGTATTTGTTGAAGACACTATTCAAGACATTTACGATGGGTTCGTCCTTGCCAGAAACCGGATTGATCACCACATGGATTTTGGCGTAGGGGATGGTCAATTTTGCCTGCCCCCCGGTGGTATCTGCCAATGCTGTCAACAAGGTCTCATAGGCTTCATCCGAGTGATCATCCATGGCATCGGACATATCGTCAGTGATCGGTACTTCATACAATGCTGCGCCTATGGCAGATAACATGTCGGCGATTTCCGAATTCAAGTGACGCTTGCTTACTGCGATGATGGCCGAAGAGTCAGGGCCGAGTGAACCAGCCACCTGTTTGAGATATTCGGGCGCCAGGCGTTCTGTCTGCTTTCGCTTGACTGTCTGGTTTCCCAGAACCCCTCCCACTGCAGCCAGCGCCAGGCCGGCGCCGCCGGTCAACAGACCGATCATCCCTCCCAGCACCACGCCCCCTACGGCTCCTTTCCTCGGAGTGAGCCCTACATCGGTGAACTGGACAAGTTCGTCTGTATCTTTTGTCATGATCACGGCAGAAACAATGCTGCGGTCACGTTTGGGTAATTGCGCCAGCGCCTGCTCTGCGCTGGCTTTGCCATTGAACACAGCCAATAGAAGTTGCATTGTTTGTCTTTCATTCATGTAGAACTCCTTCTGTACTTTATCTAGTGTGGGGCCAAATCAAAAATGCCCAGATCATCCATACCGTCGACCATGAGCTGCACGGCCAGCGCTGCGAGCAGCACGCCAAAGACCGCCTCTGTCACCGCCAGGCGGGAGGGGTCCAGATGTTTGGCTAGCTTGTCCATGTTTCTAAAAACGGCGAAATCGATGGCGCCTACCAGCAAAACGAGGGCAATGACGATGGCGGCCATGAGCACGGAATTAATGTCTCCGGAAGCAATGACAAGGGCAGCGATGCCGGCTGGATTGAGCAGGTAGGGCACGGCCAGTGGATAAACAGCCATCCTCATCGCATCTCGACCGCCGGCTTCCTCATGATGGTCTGCTTTCCCTGGGCTAACCAACATATGCAAGGCCAACAGCAGCAAGACGATTCCGCCCGCGATATTGGCTGCTCCCGGCGTGAAGTGTAACAGCCGCATGAGGAACCAGCCCAGCGCAACCAATAACAGTGCTGTGCCAAGAGCTGTCCGCACCATGTGATTCGCTATACCCTTCTGCGTGTCAGCATCCATTCCCTGGGTGAGTTCCAGGAAGGGGACCAGGGCGATCTTAGGACCCATACCAATGAGTAGCAGCAGAAATAAGGCCAAAGATGAGATAGAAATCGATGCTAGCTAAATCCATCTTGCTGTGCTCCTTGATGTAATTTGACGGGACCTTGTGAGCAAGGCCTCGCCATTATTATACACAACGCAGAAGCATTAGCATGAACCTCGGTGTAGTGAGAACCCACGGCTTCGATCCTGGCCTGACAATAAAACTCACTGTCACCAGTTAATTCTGATCCACTACCGTCATAGGCACATCAATGGTCTGGTTGAAGGCAGCGCTGCTCTATTGGCGCAAATGGTGGGCGCCTGCCATTTTGCCATGATCTAAGGTAAAAAGATGCCTCCTCATCTTTTGAAGATCTGGTTGATTAGTTGTAACTGCTGGTATAGTGGATATCATAGGGTGACGAAGCCACAACCGAATTGTTTGCTATGGCGGAGATGGTGGCCGCTACCACTCTTTTTGTAACCCGGGAAACCAGTTTCCGTTTGTTATTGAATTCTCGGTTTTGAGCATATGGCTATGAAACAGAACCTGCATATTACCGTACGCTTCGGTGAACCCTTACGGCGCGCAGTGGGTCAGTTTCGCGTTGATGTGAAGTTGCCTGCCCCAGCAATGTTACCTGATTTACTCGCCTATTTAAAGGCCTCCTATAATGGTTTTGAAGACCGATATCGCGGTGTGGGCATTGGCCAGAGCTATCCCTACCGCTGGTTCGTGAACCGAACACCAATTGGTGATGAGGAATTCGACTCGTATGGCCTTGATGATGGCGACCTCATCCATATAATGATCCCTGTGGCCGGGGGCGGCCTCTTCCGCTCGCAACCACCAGATATCGCCACCCAGCGAGTTCGTGAATTACTTGCAGAAGAGGTCTGCCCTATCGAGGTTGATCGGCCATGACCAGGATACTTCCTCAGTCCTTTTACGCTAGATCCGCGCTTGAGGTTGCGCCCGAGCTGTTAGGATGTCGTGTGGTCCGGCAAGTGCATGGACAACACCTGAGTGGGCGCATTGTCGAGGTCGAAGCTTATCTCGGGAGAGAGGATGCAGCCGCGCATGCTTTTCGTGGTCCAACCCTTCGAAGCCAGGTGATGTTCGGCCCTGCCGGTTGTGCATATGTTTATCTCATCTATGGCATGTATCACTGCCTGAATGTGGTGACCGGGGAGGAGGGCCAGGGTGGGGCCGTGCTCATTCGGGCACTGGAGCCGGTGTTTGGGGCTGAGATCATGCAAAAAGGTCGGGGACAGGAGGATGTGCGGAACCTCAGCAATGGGCCGGGGAAGCTTTGCCAGGCACTCGGCATCGATAAAACACTCAATGCCCACGATCTGACCGCAGGTACCGAACTCTGGTTTGAAACCGGACCCCGACCCCCTGAATCTATCTACACCAGCCCCCGCATCGGCGTGCGTGGCGATGAGGCAGCGTTATCCATCTCCTGGCGATACTATTTATACGGCAATGCCCACATCTCGCCCACACCCTTCAACCAGAACGGTAGCTTGTGGAAGTGATCCTCCGTCCCCGCGCCGCAAGTCATCAAGCGAGATCTCGAGGGTCTCGTCGAAATCCAGAGAGCGGGCTCAAACACGGCGGTCGGAACAAGGACGTAGGGCAAACCAGATAGCGCGATGGATGGCCATGGGTAATACGTAGCCATCGTTGTAATCGGTATGTTCGCCGATTAGATTGACTCGGCCTGGGGCACGGGCAAAGAATTCTGGTTCTTCCGAGAATCCTGATCGAAAAGCACTTCCAATTCGCTATTTCACAAACAGAACCCCGCCTCAAGTGGATAAATCAAATGTGGAAAGGCAAAGGTCAAAGGGCAAAAGTTGATAGCTGCCCGCTGAGCGCATTTTACCTTTTGCAAATTACATATTTTAGTCGATAATTTCGTTGAATCCTGCAATAAGACGGTCCAGTTCTTCTATTGATAACCTCCCGATTTTTTTGCCTATTCGCTGTACAGACAGTGTGCGAATCTGACTGATTTTGATCCACGATTGTTTAGGCAAAGTCACGCTCTGCAATTCATGTGTTAGGGGGAAACTGGCGCGCTGTGGTTGGCTGGTGATCGCCAAAGCAATGACCGTGCCGGAACGCTCGTTGAAAACGTCATGACTGAGAATGACGACTGGTCGTCGACCACGCTGTTCGTGCCCAATGCTCGGATCAAGCTGCGCCCACACGACGTCGCCTCTCAGTAATCTGGCCATTCAGCGCTATCTCCATCCATTCCCTCTTCGGCCAGTGCCATCTCAAAGGCAGGGTCGAGTTTCGCACACTCTCGAGCCAGTCGACTGTGTTCCAGCCGTACAATTTTCTCGATCACCGCTTCTTGAATCGCCCTACTCCGACTTGGAAATACTTTGTCTGCTACGAGTTGATCTAGGCGTTTCAGAACATCTTTGTCGATTGTAAATGCAACTTTTGACATAGCCAATAGGGTCTCCTGTTCTTGGTATGATAAATCATCATACCATCCCGTTCGCAGTTCAGCAACAACTTTTCCTATGTCGGACCTTCCGATTCAATCATAGGATCCAATCACATTTTGGTCAAAATCAATGACAGATCCAGTCATCATTTCTGCTTCGTTGCTTAGTAGATAGCAGCAGAGGCCTGCCACATCACGGGGGCGGATAAGGCGGCCGAGGGGGGCATTGGCGTCGGCGGCTTGTAGCCAGTTTTCAGGATTGCCATCGGCCAGCTGAATCTTGTGTTCATTCGGCGTTACCGTCCAACCCAGATTGATGGCGTTGGCCCGAATCCGGCGCCGCCGCTGCGAATGCGCCACATTTTTCGTCAGCACATCCAACGATCCCTTGGAGGCGCTGTAGGCCGTCAAAAAGGGTTGGCCGCCATGTGCCGATACACAGGCAATGTTGACGATACTGCCTCCCGTACCCATCTCCTGCATCACCTGCACCGCTTCTTGCATCAAGAAGAAGGGCGCGCGTACATTGATCTCAAACATGCGGTTGAATAGCGCTTCCGACGTATCTTCGATGGCGCCGCGATCGGTGATGGCAGCAGCATTGACCAGTCCATCGATCCGCCCAAACCGCTCTTTCGCCGCCGCTATGACGGCGCGACATTGTGCGATATCCTGTAAATCCGCCTGCACGTAAAGCGCCTCGCAACCGCTCTCTTGTAGCCTGGCAGCAACACGCTCGCCGTTATCGCGGCCACGTCCGCAGATCACGATCCCCGCGGCAGCGCCTTGCGCAGCCAGCATGGCAATAGCCTCGCCAATGCCTTGTGTCCCACCCGTTACCACAATGATTTTGCCGTCAAGCGTGGTTGGCTCTTTCATATGAACTCCCTAGTGATAGTCTGGTAAATAGTCGCTGTGTGCTTCGATTAGTTCATCAACCATCGTCCATATCTGATCCAGATCTAACTCGGCGGCGGTATGCGGATCAAGCATGGCGGCATGGTAGATGTGATCGCGTTGGCCGCTCAAGGCCGCTTCCACTGCCAATTCCTGTACATTCACATGGGTGCGCATGAGTGCGGCCAGGTGGGGCGGCAGATTGCCGATCCTGGTGGGCTGAATGCCGTTCTTGTCTACTAGGCAGGGCACTTCTACACAGCACCCTTGAGGAAGATTGTCGATGAGGTCGTCGTTGTTGACATTGCCGTAGATCACCCGAGGTTCGCCAGTCTCCATGCTGTGGATGATCAACGAGCCGTATTCGTGGCTGCGCTGGACGGACATCTGCACTTCGCCACGCTCATACAGGCCCTTTTGGTACTCCCACATGTTGATCTGTAGCTCGCAGCGTTCGATGTACTCGTCCAACGGGATCCCGTATTTCTCGATCAGGTCCGGTCGATCACGTTTGATGAACCAAGGCACATATTCGCTGAAATGTTCACTGGATTCGGTCACGAAATAACCGGTGCGGTGCAGCATCTCGTAGCGCACATGGTCAGGTAGGTCTTTGTACCTGCGCCCATAGTTGCCAGCTTCGCCAACCTCTTTTAGCAGGGGATAGAGATCGACGCCATCCCGTTCAAAGCTGAGGTAAAAAGCCATGTGATTGATGCCCGCGCAGACGTAGTTGATCTCGTCGTAGGGGACACCGATATCATCAGCCAGATGTTCGGCCGTGCCTTGGACACTATGGCACAAACCCACGTTTTTGATCGTGCTGGCGCGATTAACTGCCCAACAGAGCATGGCCATGGGATTGACATAATTGAGCAAGGTGGCGTCTGGACACAATTCTTCCATGTCGCCGGCCACATCCAGCAGCACTGGGATCGTGCGCAACGCCCGCATGATCCCGCCGATACCAAGTGTATCGGCGATGGTCTGACGCAGGCCATATTTCTTGGGGATGTCGAAGTCGATAACCGTGCTGGGTTTGTAGCCACCGATCTGGAACATGGTGATGGCGTAATCGGCGCCATCGAGTGACGCCCGCCGCTCGGTAGTGCTTTCGATGGTGGGATTGATTGCCAGGGTTTCTGCGATCTTATTAGCTACGATTTCGGTGGTGTGTAGGCGTTCGGGATCGATGTCGTGAAGACTGATGGTGGCATCGGCCAATTCAGGCAAACTGAGAATATCGCCGATTAGGTTTTTGGCAAAAACGGTGCTTCCGGCGCCAATAAAGGATATTTTAGGCATGAGGGGAGTCTCGTTTGAACAATCAGGCTGATTGCTGGATAAGGTTTGGGTGGTATGAATTGCGGATTGTAGCTTGTGTCGCTCTCTAGGCGCCGGCGATGCGTGGCATCCAAACTGGTTCCGCTTGCATAGTGGCTTGCAGTAATTCTAACAGAAGTTGGGATTTCAGTTCAGCATAGGCGGGATCGTGCCAACGGTTGTGCAGTTCGTTGGGGTCTTCTTGTAAATCGAAGAGTTCGCCGCAGCTGTGGTTGAGATAGGCGGTGATTTTGTAGCGCTGATCGATGTAAGTCTTCAGATAAAGGGTGGTCGGTTGGTGGTGATTCTCGACCAGAACGTGATCTCGGACCTTGTCTTGTTCCCCGAACCAGACCCTCTTCTGATCGACAGCGGTCATGGTGCTGGGGATATCGAGCCCGGCGGCGCTGAGGAATGTGGGGGCATAGTCAACCAGCGATTGCAATGAGTCACTCTCTTTGCCTGCCGGGACCACGCCGGGATAACGCACAATCATGGGCACGCGCAGCAGGTCCTCGTAGTGGAATGCACCTTTGGCGATGAGGCCATGCTGGCCGAAAAGATGTCCATGATCGGATGTGAACACGACCAGAGTCTTCTCAGCCAAACCCAGTTCATGTAGCTTATCAAGGATCTGGCCAATGTACTTGTCCATAAGTGAAATCATGCCATAATAGACGGCCACATCCTTGGCCAGTGCTTCACGATCATGCAAGTGGCTGTGGAACCCATGCATGTGATTTCCGTGCGGTTCTTCCCAAGCAGTGTAATCGGGTTGCGGCTGCTGGGTGAGTTGGAACGTGGGCGGATTGTAATCGTGCTCGCCCGGTGTCAGTGTTGGGATCGTCAAAATGGCCGGATCATACATCGTATCCCAGGGTTCGGGCGCCAGGTAAAGGGGATGGGGATCGAAAAAGCTGGCCCAAAGGAAAAAGCTCTCGCCACGCTGTTGGTAAGACTGCAACAATGCATTGCTACGGTCGGCGATCCAACGGTCGTAATGGTATTCCTCAGGGATAGGCCAGTGATGTCGGATTTCCTCGCTATTGCCGGTGGGTGGCAGATAGTAATCGCGCCAGTTCTCGCAGCCTTGGGCTTGTATCCACAAGGCATAATGCTGGCCCACATGCGCCTCGTTGGTGTGATTACGTGCCAGCTCCACGTGGTCGAATCCGTAAAAGGGCTCGTCAAAACTTGACCAGAAATCAAGGTCCTGGAGAATGGGATAGGACTCTAGTGAAGGGTACAGGTCGGAGCCGATTAGAGGTTGGAAATGCGCTTTTCCCACCAACGCCGTTCTGTACCCGGCCTCACCGAGATATTCCCCCACCGTGGGCACTGTCTCGGGCAATTTAGTACCCAGTGAATAGGCGCCATGTTGGCTGGGATACATGCCGGTGATCATCGAAACTCGGGTCGGTGTACAGGTCGGGTTCGGACAGTAAGCGCGGGTAAATACCGTGCCCTGGGCCGCCAACTGATCCAGATTCGGTGTATAGATTTCGGGATTATTGACGCCCAGCGTATGCCAGTGTTGCTGGTCGCTGGTGATCAGGAGGATGTTGGGGCGGGGCATGAGAAAATTGGCAGTTAGCAAATTGAAAACCAGTAAACTGGAAAACCGGGCAGATTGCACATCAACCACGGCCTTGACGACACATCCCGGCCTACAGGTCTACCGGCCTACCGGCACAGCCTGTCGGACTTACCGAATCTAGTTAAATTGCGGCAACCACTGTGCCTGGGCATCCAGCATCTCATCGACCATGGCGCGTATCTGGTCGAGCGTGCACACCGCCCCGGTTAGGGGATCGAGCATGACGGCGTGATGGACTGCCTCGGTATCTCCCAGAAGGGCGGCCTCGACGATCAATTCTTGCACGTTGATATTGGTGCGGTTGAGTGCAGCCAGTTGGGTGGGGAGCATGCCCACAGCGGTGGGTTGCACACCATTGGCATCGATCAGGCAGGGCACTTCCACACAGCAGCCAGCGGGCAGGTTATAGATCAGGCCATTGTTGGGCACATTGCCGTTGATGCGAGCGGGCACATTGGTTTCGATCGCTTCCATAATGTAGGAGCCATATTCGTGGCTGCGTTCGCTGGGGATCTCAGCGCAGACGATCTCATTGTAACCGCTGGTGAAATCGGCTAAGCGTTTGCGGCAGTGGCGCAGATACCCCCCCGTGCGCCCGAAATCGTACCAATCATTGCACTCGTCGCTGAATTTGGGTATCAACTCATTGCTCACCATGTCGGCGCTCTTGCGGAAGTAAGGCAGGTATTCGCTACAATGACCGCTGGATTCAGTGACAAAATAACCAAAGTGTTTCATCACATCGATGCGCACCGGCTCTTCTCCGTAGATATCCGGATCATCGATCACTGCCCAGATAAAAGGATAGACATCGACCTTGTCCCGTTGGAATTCGAGGAAGAAGGCTTGATGGTTAATACCCGCACAAAGGAAATTGATTTCTTCGTAGGGTACGTTAATCCAACGCGCCAGCATCTCACTGGCGCCCTGGACACTGTGACACAGCCCTACGTGTGGACGACCTGATCCGGCAGCAATCGCCCAACAGTTGGCCGCCATCGGGTTGACATAATTGAGGAGCAGAGCGTCGGGCGCGTGTTCATCCATCTCGGCGCAAAGATCTAGCAAGACGGGGATCGTGCGCAACGAACGGAAGACACCACCCGGCCCTAAGGTGTCACCCACACATTGCTCAACCCCGTAGGTCTGGGGGATGGCGATATCCAGTTCGTAGGCGTCCAGGCCTCCTTGCTGGAAGGTTGTCACCACGTAGTCGGCCTGACGTACGGCATCAACGCGATCCTGTGTGGCTTCAACTCGAACCTTGAGCCCTTGTCTATAAACCAGCGCCTGCACGATCTCTTTAGTCTGTCTAAGGCGACCGCCGTCGATATCCATGAGCGTGATGGTGCTTTCTTGCAGTGCAGGTGTCAGCAATATGTCGCTGCAAAGCTGGCGCGTGAACACCAGGCTGCCAGCGCCGATAATTGTGATTTTTGGCATGATGGAATCTTTGTCGTGTTTTTTGGTAACATTTTGAGGCGTGATTCAGAATCAGCGTCCCACATCTTTGCAGATTGATGTCCTGAGGATAAAAGATTCAAGACTAATGATTAAGGACGATTGGCAGAAGAATCTTCAATCTTCAATCTTCAATCTTTAATCTTCAATCATTAGTCACTGATCTTTGGTTCTGTTCGCAATCGCAAACTTGGATCTGTAAAGATGCAAACTCGGCAGAATGAATCATGCCCATTTTG
>PIVW01001310.1 GCA_003353825.1 Chloroflexota bacterium | reverse complement strand
GGCTTCGATGGCGACGGGTAGCCAGACCTCGGCTTCGTTTGCGTCTGCTTCCAGGGCGCCCAGCAAGCTGTGAAAACAGCCGTCGAGCAGGGCTGGGGACAGCAACACACCCTCTGCGGTTGCTTCCAAGGTCACCCTGCCCAGGACTTCACGCTCTCCCACATGCAGTTCACGCAGGGTCTGGTAGCTTGGGCCGTAATTGAGTCCCAGCTCATCCAGTTTGGCATACAGAGCTGTCACCTCAACTTCCTGGGGGCAGCGCGTGCGCAGGGCTGCGAGGTCTATGCGTTCAGTGAGCGGAACACCGGCTGTAGGTTTCAAATGGGCGGTGGCATGTTGGCTCCAGGCATCATCTTCTTGGTTTTTGGCATAGAGTGTCAGCTCCAAGCTATCGGAATCGCCTGATTGCGGTTTCAACACCGTCTGCAACCAGCGACCCTCAGCTTCCGCCAACTTCAGGGGAGCGGTGATCTGCAGATCATGTACTGTCAGTGACCGATTTTGCTGCCGGGCTGCGGCCAGGGCGAGTTCAACATAAGCGGCGCCCGGGAAGATCGTGTGTCCAAATACACGATGGTCGCCCGGCCACAGGGGATTGTCGATAGTGAGATGTTGTTCAAAGCGTCGCTCGTTGCTGCCGGCAGTACGTAGTTTTACACCCAGCAGGGGATGGAGCGAGGGAAGGTGTCTCTGTTCTTGTGGTTTGGTTTCAACCCAGTAGCGTTGTCGCTGGAAGGGATAGGTGGGCAACGTCACTTTGTGATGATCGTAGTCCCGCTCAAA
>PIVW01000603.1 GCA_003353825.1 Chloroflexota bacterium | reverse complement strand
GCTCGTGCGAATACTGCACCGTTATCCCCAGTTTGGCTGGTTTTTTGTTTCTGAAACCGTGGCGTTATTCGCCGATTTTCATTTGGAATAGTGCTCCGTAGTAACTTTTGCGCTACTGCCATTATTGACTCCCCTGAAAAAGGTCTAGACAAGCAGTGAAGATCGAGACAACAGAAAATATGGTGGAGTTTAGACGCGCTTTTCCCGTAAAACCCTATGTTTTCTCTGCGATCTCTGCGTCCTTTGCGGTTAATAGGCTTATTTCAGTGGACTCATTATTGGTCTGCTAAAAGATAGAGAAAATCCAAGAGGAAAAGTTTATGTCAACTGAGCTACTGGCTCCCGTGTGGACGCATTTAACACAATTGCAACCCAGTCGAGCCGAAAACATCTATTTTTACGACGCAGACGGTCAGCGATACATCGACTTCACCTGTGGCATCGGCGTCACCAACACCGGCCACTGCCACCCAACCGTAGTGGCGGCTATCCGGGAACAGGCCGAGAATCTTATTTTCGGACAGCTAAATGTGGTGATTCCGCCGCAAGCTGTGGCATTGGCTGAAAAACTCAACCAGGTCACACCACAGTCAATCGATCGCTTCTTCTTTGCTAATTCCGGCGCTGAGGCCGTGGAAGCGGCGGTCAAACTGGCGCGCTCTGCCAGCGGGAGACGCAACATAGTCGTTTTTCAGGGTTCATTTCACGGCCGTACTCATCAAGCCATGGCTATGACGACGTCGAAGAACGTGTATCGCCATGATTACCAACCCCTGCCGGGGGCGATCTTCGTCAGTCCTTTCCCTTACAGCTATTTCTATGGTTGGGATGACGAACAGACAATCGAGTTCTGCCTGAAACAATTGGACCTGCTCCTGCACGGCCAGACGGCGCCAGATGAAACGGCCGCCTTCATTATCGAACCTGTGTTGGGTGAAGGGGGTTATGTGCCGGCGCCACCCGCTTTCCTGCAAAGTCTGCGTCAGGTCTGTGATGAACATGGCATACTGCTTATCCTGGACGAGATCCAGTCCGGTTTTGGCCGTACTGGCCGCTTTTTCGACTACGAGCATGCCGGGATCGAGCCCGATATTCTCGTTATGGCCAAAGGGATGGGCAGTGGCATGCCGATTTCAGCCATCGCTTCAAGATCGGAATTGATGGCAAGCTGGCGGCCAGGCACCCATGGTGGCACCTATGGCGGCGGCAATGCCATTGCTCTGGCAGCAGCTGCCGCCACGATAGATGTTATCCAAAGTGAAGGACTGGTCGAGAACGCAACGACGATGGGAACCCATCTGATAGCGGGCCTACGCGCCTTGCAGTCTGACTATCCGCTTATGGGAGATATTCGCGGTCGGGGTCTCATGGTTGGTGTAGAATTCAGCGGGCCAGATGGACAGCCAGATGCCAAAACGGCAGGCGCTATCTTGCAAGCATGTCTGAAGCGGCGTTTGCTTCTGTTAAGCTGCGGCACTTACCAAAACGTACTGCGCTGGATCCCACCACTGATCGTCACATCCCAACAGATCGACGAAGCCCTGGCCTTGTTCCATGAGGCGATGTCGGAGGTTCTGGCGTAAGATCCATGAGTGGTCAAATAGATGTTCTGGATAAGGCACTATTCCGTCAGATTCTGGAGAGCGTGGATGCTTTCTACGATGACGGCCCTGACCGACGCCCGATTCTTTGGCCAATACCAGGACACACCCGGGCTCGTTTATGGACCAATGGCAGAGAATATCCACAATTTTGACGAACGGGTTAACCTGGAGTCGCTACGAAATATCACGCAGATCATCGCTCTGTTCGTCGCCAGTTGGTGTGGACTAGAGCCGATCGCATAAACCCAAACGCTCGTACTGCTCAGTGGGCGCGTCACTATCTCGCAGTAGTTTTATGAGGAGTTCGATCATGTTCGCTTCGATCTCTTCATCTTGTATAGGCTGTTCCTGCGCCGGGTCAGTCTGTAGATCGTACAAGACGGTCTTGAATGTATGCGGATTGTTCCAGGCCCGACCCTTGGTTCTGAGCGTGCGACAGTCCTTGGTGAATGAGAATGGTGGCGCCAGTTCAACGCCCTCGAACTCGCTAACGCCGAACATCTCGCGCATGTGGGTTGGCAGGAGGGTGTAGTTGTAGAGAGGTTGGTTATCAGCGGTTGCCGGGGCGCGCATGTACACGTAACGGCCATCGGTCACATTCACTTGGCCCCCGAATATGCCGAACAAGCCGGCTTCTCGCACAGGCGTATCGCTTGCCAGGGTATCTCGTAGGGAGCGTCCTTGCATGTCGCCGGTCGGTTCGATGCCAAAGAAATCTAGAACCGTAGGCGACGTGCAGAAACCAGTTCTCTTCTTCATGGTTCGACCCAATGAACTCGATTGCTTAGTCAAAGGTACGGGTCTGGGTATGGTCATTCTCATCTGCCATGTGCTGGCGATTCACCCAATCTTGTCGCCAGAATCTATCGGAGCGATCGCTCAGGTTTTCGGGGATGTCAGGATACTTGACCTGTCCTATCCACGGATCCCCTTCCTGTATCACCGTATGCTTTGCCAGACGCTCGAAACCAGGCGCGTGCACCCATTCGCAGCCGTAAGGGGGTAAGGGGGCAGAATACGGCGGTTGAGCGTGGCGAACATGATTGTGATCGCTTTCATGGCGGATTAGAGATTAGAGATTGCAGCTTGTGATGCTAGTGTATTAAAATTATGCGTTATATCGTCTCTCAGCCCGATCTTTGATCCCTAACAACATCTTTCGCTCCATCACAAAGGCGCCAGGCTCGATGAATGTTCGATAGGCGAACTTGTTGGCGGATGTGTCGTTCCAGTCCGCTCGAAAACGCTCGACCAGGCGCGTCGACCCGTCTTCCTGCGCAATCAAGAAAAACCCCCACGTAGTCGCCAGATAGTCGCCGGAACGCATGGGCGGTGCCCCTTCCTTGCCGGGAATGCGTGAATCGCCCATAAGCACGAGCGCGTTTTCTGGCTCCAATATGGACACCTCAAGCCCAATGCCGTCAGGCGATAGGGGAATGAGATCGCCGACAGCAAGATCCTGATGCTCCGCCTGGATCTCAGAGGCGCTAAGGATGTCTAGCCCCATGGCGTTTTGGTAGTGGTTATATATTAACTGATAGGACACCATTCTGTGTTGTAATAGTGGAGGTATAATAGGAGTACCGCCTCATGGAAGCTATCAGATTTAGAAAATGACAGTGTTTTTCGC
>PIVW01001309.1 GCA_003353825.1 Chloroflexota bacterium | reverse complement strand
TTATGCAGCTCACCGAAACATACGGGCTGGACCAGATCAATTATCAAAATGAAACCACCAGCTCGGCAGATGGATTGACCTCTACAACCACTATTGACGAGGATGGCGACGGGGAAACCGACGGCACTATCCAGACTCAGACCACCTTGAACGACGACGGCAGCACAGAAACTGTCAGAGAAACTCGTTACGCCGATGACGAGTTGAGAGCCAGTTACACCAGGACACAGAGCGCCAACGGCAGGACCATAGAGGAAAGCTATGACTATGACGGCAACGGAAATGACGATCTTGTAATCTTGAGGAATTACCACATAGATGGAAGTCAGACTGTTAGCTGGACGGTCTACGATGAAGATGGCAATAAGGGCCAGACAGAGGTCATCCAAACCTCTGCCGACGGCCTGCTTACCACCATATCGTTCTCCTACAATGAGTGGGATGACGAGCTTTGGACCATAACGCGTTCGCCCGTCGATAATGGCAGCTATGTCTGGGCTAGCGGCGATCGCACCTACTACACAGATACCTACTCTTACAGCTTGCAGGCCACTACGGACGGCTTACAGGTCGCTGCGGAAGACTTAGAAAGCGACAGTAGCGGGAGCGCCAGTTACGCTACCCCCACAACAAGCGGGTTTTTTGGTACGATTTTTAGTGTGCTGCTCAGGGTAGTTGTATCTACTGGCAATGACAACCGTGACGACAGTTACCTCACCTCCACGAAAAGTCAGGTCGTCTCGCACGAAAGAGATTCCCAGGACTTTGAGACCCGCAGCCTGGAG
>PIVW01000109.1 GCA_003353825.1 Chloroflexota bacterium | reverse complement strand
TAGTGTATTCGTGATATAGATGCATGAGTCACATGTTCTACCTGGTTTGTTGATGCAAGATACCGAACTTTCTTTATCCTGCAGAGCATTACGGTAGGCGAAGGAAGTTCTTGAAGTCAACTCAGATGCACGACAAGGAAGTCGATTTGGCCGAAACGTGTACCATCGCACCTTCTAGGTGCAACACTTCAAGCCACCACCTCTGGTGGTGGTCATTGACAAAGAAGTTGCACACATTCTTAAGAAACGAGCACTAGTTGCTCATAACTTCACATGACTTCCGTCCAGTACTACTTTTATCTTGACCTTCACTGCTTGTCTAGACCTTTTTTCAGGGGGAGTCATTACTTACCACCCAAAAATGCCCTTCGTACCTCAGGATCGTTTAACAGATCCTGCGCCACCCCCTCATGCGTATTCTTGCCCAACTCCAGCACATAGCCTCGGTCGCTGTATTCCAATCCCTGCCTTGCGTTCTGCTCGATCATCAACACGGTCAGTCCGATTTCCTCGTTCAAGCGCTTGATATTCTCGAAGATCATACGTGTGATCAGCGGGGCGAGGCCGGCGCTCGGTTCATCCATCATCACCAGCTTCGGCTCCAGTAGCAGCGCCCGGCCAATCTCTAGCATGCGTTGCTCCCCACCCGACATCGTGCCTACATCCTGGTTTCTACGCTCGGCCAGCCGCGGAAATAGTTCGAGCACAAAATCGATCCGTTCCTTGATGCGCTGCTTGTCTCGCTCTAGATACATACCCATCTCCAGGTTTTCCGTAACGGTCATCTGCGGGAACACACTGCGCAACTGCGGCACGATGGAAATCCCCGCCTGCAACACATCTTGAGGCCGCCAGTGAGTGATATCCTCACCGTCGAATTGGACACTGCCTTTGCGCACGCCCAATAGGCCGTAGATCGCCTTGAACACGGTCGATTTACCGGCACCGTTGGGGCCGATCACACAGACGATCTCGCCACTATCGACATACAGACTGACACCCTTGAGGATATCGAAATCCAGATAGCCAGCATATACATCTTTGGTGACCAACAGGGATTGATCGTTGGTGGATGGTGGGGATGACATAGTAGTGTGGATTTGGGTTGGGACTGATGACTGATGATTGGCGCTATGGAACACGATTACTGCAGAGCCAGTCTTTAATCTTTAATCCTCTAAATTTCTATTCAGCACCAAAATAAGCCTCGATGACTGCCTGATTGTTCATGATCTCTTCCGGAGTGCCCTCTGCCAACTTCTCTCCGAACTCCAACACATAGACACGGCTGCACAGATCGGAAATAAACTCGATGTTGTGTTCGATGAGCAAAAAGGCTTTCCCCTGTTCGCGATTCAGGGTAAGTATACGCTCTTTGATGGTTTCGATCAGGGTCGGGTTTACGCCTGAGGTGGCCTCATCCAGCAATATCAGGTCGGGATCGGGCATCAATGCCATGCCAATTTCTAGCAAACGGCGCTGCCCGCCCGAAAGACGTCCTGCCGGTTCGTAGGTGAGATTCTCGAGCAACAGAAAATCCAGGAGTTGGTGGGCGCGATCCTCGGTGGCTTTGGTACTAGGGCGCAACATCTGCAAAATGCCCTGTCCTTGCCACTGACGGCTGATTAGCATGTTCTCCAACACCGTCATTTTACGATACACCCTAATCACCTGAAAGGTGCGAGAGAGGCCCATGCGCGCTACCTGATAAGGTTTCGCTTTGGTGATATTCTTGCCTTTGAAAAAGACTTCGCCTCCATTGATGGGCAGCAGGCGGCTGAGACAATCGAAAAGGGTTGTTTTACCGCTGCCGTTCGGCCCGACCAGCCCCACGATCTCATGGGGGTAGATGGCAAAATCCACACGATGCACCGCGGCTAGCCCGCCAAAGTACTTGCTGACCTTACGACCCTCCAACAAGGGCTCCGTCGCATTCTCCGCCATGGCAGTCATTCTGTAGCCTGTGTTGTGGTTGTGGCGACAGGCTCTTCATCACGATTACGCCGTGACAACAAGCGGCCTAACGAGGTGGATGATGGGTCGCCCAATGTGCCCAAAATGCCCTCTGGCATGAACAGCACCAGGATGATGAGCAGTACGCCTAGTACCAGCAGGTGTCCTTCGGGGATATTGACCCAGATCACATCCTGAAGTGTATATAAGATCAGGGCGCCCAATGGGGGCCCCCATACAGTGCCCAGCCCCCCGAGGATAGCAGCCATCACCATCTCCACAGTTCGCTGCTCGATGAATACAACATCGGGATCGATGTACGTATTCTGGAATGCCCAGAAACCGCCGACCACACCGGTGATAAAGGCGGTGATCATAAAAACCGTAATTTTGTGTTTGGTGGTGTTGATGCCGCGCATCTCAGCCCCGGTTTCATCCTCGCGAATAGCCAGCAGACTCTGTCCGAACTCGCTGCGCCGGATCCACCAGACCAGGAAGATGACCAAGCCCATCCATACCAGCATGAAGTAGAAATCTCGGGTGCGGTTGAGTACGGGCGGCAAGTCCAGGCCGCGCCCGCCGCCTGTGACTCCGCGCACAATGCGGATGATCTCACGAGCGGCTACGAAAGTTGCCAGCATAGCGATAGAAAAATAGGGGCCTTTCAAGCGCAAGGTAGGTAGCCCGATCAGGAGGGCAAAGATAGCGGCGGCGATGCCAGCGATGGGCAGCGCTTGCCAGAAACCCAGCCCAGGTGCGAAAGCGATGTAATTCTGCACTTGGGTAGTGAGAATGCCCATGGTGTAGGCGCCGATGCCAAAGAAGACGGCGTGGCCGAAATCGACATAGCCGGTCATGCCGCCGATCAAATTCCAACTGGATGCCACAACCACGAAAACAAAAATCTGTGTGGCCGTCAGTAAGGCGGCTCCGGTGGGATTGCTCACTTGAGGATAGAGAGCGAGAACGATGAGTAAAACCAACCAAAAAACCATGCCCCCCCAGCCGTTCATAAAACTGCCGAAACGCAGCATTGACTGCATGGCCTATGTCTCCATCGGGCGCAAGCCCCTGAGAAGACCCTGGGGACGAACCACCAGGATGGCGACCAAGAGCACAAAGCTGGTGGCGATACCGACATTGGTACCGATACCGGGCACGAACGTGGCTACCAGCGATTCGACGATACCCAGCGTAAGCCCGCCAAGCAGCGCCCCGGGAATGCGACCCAGCCCGCCCAGTGCCGTGATGGTGAAGGCTCGCAGCGTGAAGGGCGGCCCCATAAAGGGGAAGATCGGCACGGAAGTGCTGACCATCGCCCCAGCCACTGCTGTCAGCGCAATGCAGATACCGAAGGTAATGGCGTAGACCTTGCCAACTTCGATGCCGACGATACGCGCCGCCTCCTTATTCTGTGCCGCTGCCCGGATTGATTTTCCCAACCGTGTATACTGCAGAAATAGATGCAGGATAAACATCAACAAAAGCGACAAGAAAAAGATAATCGTTTTGACGATGGAGAGGGTGACGCCCAAGATTTCGGCAGAGCCATTGTAGGGGACGGGCACCGTGCGTGGGTCGGCGCCAAAAATGATATTGAACAGGTTGGCGATAGCGATGGAGAGACCAAAGGTGACGAGCAGCGAGATCAGGTAGGGACGTTCGACAATGCGGTTGATTAGGATTTTTTGCAAGAGATAGCCGACCACAAACATCACCGGGATGACGATGAACAGCGACATGAATGGGTCGATGCCGAAGGAACGGAATAGCACCCAAGCGAAATAGGCGCCGACCATGATGAACTCACCATGCGCCAGGTTGATCACGCCCATGACGCCCCAAATCACCGAGAAACCCAACACCATTATACCGTAGAATCCACCCAGCAATATGCCATTGACCAGCGCCTGTGCAAATAGGTCCATTGTCTCAGTTATCGGTTATCGGTTATCGGTGATTTTAGCTGAGGTCAGTGACTGCCTCTTCGTAGCGGTGATCGGCAATCAGTCAAGTACTCGACAACTGATTACCGATCACCGTTTACTGCGTACAGTTTACTGGGTTATTCTCCCCAGGGTGGTTTGGGGTAGAGGAATTCGGCCACAGCGGCTGTGCTGGGTGCAACCACCACGATCTGGCCGTCCTGAATTTGAACGCTGCCCATGGGCTTGCCCACGTTCTTACCAGTGTCATCGAAATTGATGGGGCCGTAAAATGTGCTTACATCCAGATTATTCAACGCCTCTCGCACAGCGGCGGTGTCCAGGCTGCCCGCTTGCTCGATAGCCAATTGCAGGGCCAAGGCTGTGGCTGTGGATTCGGCTGCTTGATAGCTGGGCGACTCGCCCCATTTGTCGATGTAACGTTGGTTGTAGTCGGCGGCGCTGCCGAAATATTCATCCTCATAGCTCATCGACGCTTCCCATTGGGTAGGGCCGATGATGTAGTTGGCATCTGCGCCCACTTCTTCGACAAACCTGGGATTGCTGGGACCGACGGTGATGATCATCGCCTTGGGATTGAATCCGAGTTCCTTGGCTCCATGCACAAATAGCAGGGCATCATTGAAATGGCCGCCCCCTACGAACACGTCAGGCTCCAGCGCTTTGAACTTGGTCATAATGGCGCTGACATCGGCCACATCTTTTGGATAGGTCTCGATGGCCAGCACTTCCATGCCATATTCCTGCGCCCAGTGTTCCGATCCACTGGCCACGCTGGTGGGGAAGGCTGTGTCTTCATAGGCGATAACGACGGTCTTCGCACCTTTGTCTGCCGCTCCCTTCAGTGCCGACTCTGTGTAGCTCCCAGCAGGCGTGAGCACGGCAAACAGATTCTTAAAACCCCGGGCAAACAGCGATTCATCAGCGCCATTGCCCTCAATCATGATCTTGTCATATTTCTCGGAGATGGCGCTGGCGCTTTTAGTGAGTCCGGAGCTGTACGGCCCTAATAAGAAATCGACCTCGTCTTCTGAGATCAGCCGTTCGACCAGCTTTGAAGTCGTATCGGGATCACCCTCATCATCATACATGACCAACTCGACCTTGTATCGTGAATCCCCCACCGGGATGCCGCCATATTCTTCGTTGACCCAATCCAACCAGGTCAGGTAACCCTGCCGGGTGTCTTTACCCTCGCGAGCGTATTTTCCCGTATCGCTAACAGCAGCCCCAAGAACGATGACATTCTCCTCGATCGCCTCTTCGGCCGGGGCTTCAGCGGGCTGTGTTTGCGGGGCCGCACAGGCAGCAATCATCAGGGCCAGAATCAGCAGTAGAGGCAAGCATTCTAACAGGCGTTTCATATAAATTTCTCCTTTTAGGCAAGGGTGATGGAAAGCGAAGATGCGCTTGCGTTCCGGCTCTGCCTGTTAAGGGAGGGCAGGCTACCAAAGCCGGAACGCAAGCGCCGAATCGAGTCCGTCGCCGAGAGAAGCTTCTGGGTTGTCTCATCGTCAGCATCGTTGCCAGATTTCTCTCCCGACAGCGGTGGACGAATTTAGTCTAGCGATTCCACGAAAATAGCGCATAAAAAGTACTCCCTCAAATATAAATAAATCGTAAAAAAAGGATGATTTATGCTACCTCACACCGTCATCTCTATTATCAAGCTGGGGGTGTGGTCTCGACTTTCGGTTATCGCCGATGAAACAAATCTGTATGACAGCGTTCGTTTCCCACTCCTAACCCCTGAAGCGGTACCCAATCCCATGCTCTGTCAGCAGATAGGTCGGCTTAGCCGCATCAGGCTCGATCTTGCGGCGCAACCGTCCCACGTAAACCCGTAGATATTCGGTCTCATCACCATATTCCGGCCCCCACACGCTCTGCAGGATGAGGCGATGTGCTAGCACCTTTCCTGAATTGCGCATGAAATAGGCGAGCAGATCAAACTCGGTACGCGTGCACTTCAGCACCTTACCCTCCCGGATAATAATGCCCCGATTCTCGTCCAGCGTCAAGATTCCTATTTCTAACGTCTCTTTAGTTTGCGGCGAGCTCTGCCAGGAGGCTCGTCGCAGCGCCACGCGCACTCTGGCCAACAATTCCTCCACACCAAAGGGCTTGGTAAGATAGTCATCCGCTCCCATATCTAGCGCCCGTACCTTGTCTTTCTCTTCGTCTAGGGCGCTGAGGATGATGATCGGCACGGTAGAGGAGCGGCGAATGTGCTGTGTGACCGCCAGTCCATCCATATGCGGCATCATCAGATCGAGAACGATGAGATCAAGTGTCTCAGCCTGAAAGATTGCCATTGCCTCTAGGCCACTGGCCGCCTCAAAAATCTTGAAACCTCGAGCCGACAGATTACGACTTACGAATTGGCGCAGGGGTTTTTCATCATCGACGACCATGATGGCCGAGGCTCTTGACATGTGTCAAACCTTTGGTTTTGTCGGAGCGGCAGATTCATGTTGTTCGATAGGCAATGAGAAGGCGAATACCGAGCCCGGATGGCCATCCTGTACCCATATGCGGCCGCCGTGCGCCTCTACAAAACCTTTGCAGATGGCCAATCCCAGACCGGCGCCGCCCATTCCCCTGGTACGGCTCATCTCTGCCCGATAATAGCGGTCGAAGATCTTGCCGTGTAGTTCCTTGGGTACGCCCGGACCATAATCTCGAATCCACACGACTACATCACCATTGCGGCGCTGGGCGCTAAGCTCTACTGCGGTGTCTGGCGGGGCGTATTTGTCGGCATTTTCCAACAAATTTCGCAGCACTGTTTCGACACGTGGGCCATCCAGCGCCATCACCGGCAGATCAGGATCGATGTCGAGGTTCAGGCGCGTACTCAGTCTGGGTTCTTCACGCTGCACTGCCTCGTGGATGAGCTCGCCCACGTGATAAGGTTCCAGATGAATTTGCAGCGAGCCTCCCTCCAACCGTGAAAGATCAAGAAGATTGTTGACAAACACTGCCAAGCGATCACTCTCATCACTAATGGTCTGTAAAAACTGGCGCTGGGTAGCGCCGTCCCACTCCACATCTTCGGCCAGCAGGGTGGTAGCATAGCCTTTGATAGCGGCCAACGGTGTACGCAGTTCATGCGAAACCGTGGACACCAGGGCCGATTTCATGCGGTCCACGTCTTTGTCGTGAGTGATGTCCTGCCAAAGCTGGCCACGGCCGATCAGTTCTCCGCGCGCATCTGTGACTTCGAAGAAGTGACTGCGTAAATCCTGCGGCCGGCCGTCGTGCCCTGTTCGTGTAAAGTCAACTGTCCTTGCGCCCTTGCCCTGTCTGGCTGCGAGGACCGCTTGTTCCGCGGCCTGGGCATCGTTGGCTGATGATAACAGGGCTTCGATGAGCGTGGAGGCATCACGTCTTCGCACCAGGGAACGGCGGATGCCAAGCAGGTCGGCAGCGCGCTGATTGCAGAACAACACGCGCCCGCCCAGACCCTCTAATATCAGGCCATCGTTCAAGCTCTCTACGATCGCCTCCAGCCGCCTCGTTTGCTCTTGAAGCTGGGCGTCGGAACGGCTATAGAGGGCGGCGTTTTCCATGGCCATAGCAGCGTGGTTGGCAAAGCTGGCGATAAGCTCCAGTTCTGTGTCGGCATAGTGGTGGGGTTCAGGATTATATAGGACGAGGACAGCGGGTGGGGCGTGCTGGGTGAGCAGGGGCACGGCCAGCAGCGAGCGATATCCCTCTTCGCGAGCACGGATACGTAATGCTTGGTAACTTGCTTCTGTCTCTGTATCGCTAATCAGTACCTGCGTCTGTGTACGCAACGCTCGCACTGCAGGCGATTTCGGATCTGATGGCTCAATGCGCAGGTTACGCACATAATCCTCCGGCAGACCCCGGCTGGCCCGAATGCGAAATACGCCCAGTCGTTCATCCAGGGTGACGATGGCGCAGCGCTCCACAGACAGCAGGCGCTGCACGGCATCGAGTATGCTCTCGATCACCTCCGAGGTCTCCAGAGTGCTGACGACCGCCCGGCCGGTTTCCAGCAAGGTCGATTGCTCGATGAATCGGCGGTCGATATTTTCGGCCATGGTGGTGAGTGAGGTCGCCAGATGCCCGATCTGATCCTGCCGCTGCGACCAGGGCGCCAGGTCAATCTGATGCCGATCCCGACCCGGTTGCGGATTCCCCACCCTGCGACTGAATTCGGCTAATTGCTCTAGGGGAACAATCACGCGTCTGGAAAGTAACAGCCAAAAGATAACGCCGCCAATAAGATAAAGGATGATGGAGGCAATCAACATGCGGTGGAATCTGTCGATCGTGGCAAAGGCTACCTCGGTGGGACGCTGTACCAGCACCCCCCAACCCGCCACCAGAATCGGCACATAGGAGCGAAGCCATTCGCTGCCATCTGGCGCTTGCGAAACAACTGCTCCGGTCTCACCTGCCAGCACCGCGGTAACAACGCCATCCTGCCATCTGTCCCAATCGGGCAGTAACATTTTTGGCAATCCTTCATCTTCCTCCGGTTGCTCAGGCAACAGCATATCATCAGGCAATTCGGCTTGCAGCAAACCTGGATAGGCGATGACTTGACCTGCCTGATCTATGATGGTGATCAGCATGCCTGCCGGCTGTGTTCTTGCCATCTTTGCGAGCGTTTCACTCAATTTTTCTAGTGCCAGATTGGTGGCAATGATGCCTAGAAAAACGTCCTCTTCGTCATATAAGGGCATGACGACTGTGGCAACCGGTTTTCCCGTTGTCGGCGAGAGGCGTCCGCTAGAGAATCTCGGTTCGGCGGTGCGCAGCGCGTCCTGATAATACTGCCGGAACGAAAAATTGAAACCGACGGTACTCCGTTCCCCTTCGGGGTAATGATAGACCATCACCCCATGATCATCCAGTCGATAAATCAGGTTTATATCGTTGCGAGCCGCTGCCACATGGCCGAATATCTGGCGCATTGCGGCGATGTCGGCTGTACGGATCGGTGGCTGTTGGGCGAGATTGACAACCGTTTGCTCAGCATTTTGTAGGGCAGCCCCTGTTTCCAGGGCGATAGCCTGCGCCAGAGCCAGATCTGCGGACTTGACATCTGCTGTTAGACGCATGCGCGCTAATGTATTGAAAATCAAGGCGCCTGCCAGCACTGGACCAATAAACAGCATATAGAGCGCGAGCATCTGAATACCCAGATTGCGGCGCAGTGACAATCCCCTTCCCTTGAATTGAAAATGGCTTGGCAAGCGCACGAAGTGAACCTCCGAATCCCTTCAGCAGTGAACGGTTGCGGGCGTGTATCCTAGCGTTTGCTGGCGATACTCGCAAATAATGCTCCAGCCGGGTGGCTGACTCTGGCTCCAATACGACGCTGTTCGAGAGCCTGGAGAATGATCGCTCGATGGCTTTGAGATGCAATACAGGCTTTGCCTCCAATAGGAGAGCAAGGCCTGTTGAGTTGTCGGGGCAATTGGCTGTAGGGGCACACCCTTGCGGTCGCCCGAAAGGCAGGCGCAAGGCCGTGCCCCTACCCCTGATTATTGAGATGATACAGTTGAGCCATGGATCTACCAGATATCCACAACAAGATGCACGACGTTGGCTGCGCGATTGCTGATATAGACCAAGTTAGTGACCGGGTTGGCAGCGACGCTGCCGGGATCGCCGGGCATGGGCACGACTTCCACCGTTTGCAACGACACACCGTCGATCACAGAGAGCGAGTTGTCGGCTGAGTTGCTGACGAAGACATTGTTCGTGGTGGGATTGACAGCGATGCCGACACCGCCCTGTGGCCCAGCCTCTTCGACTGTTAGCGTCGTGATACGGCCAAATTCGTTTGGCTTGACTTCAAAGACTGCAATCTTGTTGGGGTTACCGTTTACAGCAGCAGGTATTAGCTGAGGCGAATAGATGTTCGCGATTTCCGCCTGCCCGGTCAAACTATCAGGTGCGTAGATGACATAGAGCTGGCTCAAGACAGGATCGAAGGCTAAGGAAAAAGTCTCACCACCAGTGAAGGCACGGCGTGATTGGATCTCATCGAGGGTATTCCTGTCGATAACGGCGACGTAGTTGCCATTGCGAGCCGAGACGAAGATCTGGTTGTGTACGGTGTCTAAGACCAGATCAAACGCCCCCTGTAGGCCACCGATATACTTGACGACGTTGTCGTTCGCGCCGTCTATGACTGCCATTTGGTCGCTGCCGTGCAGGGTCACGTAGATGCGGTTATGCAGCCGGTCGACGACAGCATGGGTGGGCTCACTCCCGGCAGCGAAGTGGATTGTCTTGATCGCTGTCAAAGTGACTTCATGGAAAACGGAGATGCTGTCACCGCCGAAGTTGACGCTGTAGACCTTTTGAGTGAGAGGGTTGACGTCGATCCCGAAGGGGAGCGCGCCCACAGGGGCAGTCCCGAGTATCCCACTGTTACCACCATCAACTTTGTAAGTCTTTTCTTGGTCTTGGCTATTGATAAAGAGGAGATTGCCCCTTTCGTCGATGGCTATGCCTTTGGGATGAGTGATCGGAATATCGGTCGGCGGGGGTGTAGCTGTGTGGGTAGGGGTGGGTGTCCGAGTGGGAAAGTTGGTTGCTGTTGGAGTATGTGTGGGAGTGGCAGTGTCAGTTGCTGTTGGAGTATGTGTGGCCGTAGGCGTGTCAGTTGGCGTCAAAGTAGGAGTCGAAGAGGGTGTAAGGGTGGGAGTCGAAGAGGGTGTAAGGGTGGGAGTCGAAGAGGGTGTAAGGGTGGGTGTCGAAGAGGGTGTAAGGGTGGGTGTCGAAGAGGGCGTAAGGGTGGGAGTCGAAGAGGGTGTAAGGGTAGGAGTCGAAGAGGGTGTAAGGGTGGGTGTCGAGGAAGGCGTTAGAGTTGGCGTAGGGGTCGGCGTCGCTTCAGGAAACTCTCTCAACACCAATGGCAAAAAGAGCAGACAGCGGATGCCGTATTGCACATGGGTGGTTCTATCCCACAACACGGTCGTCATGATCGCAGCCTCAGTCGTTATTACACAGTTTTCTGGGGGCATGGCTGTAACGATATAGTCACCGGCAGCTAGACCCAACCAAACCTTTAAACCAAAGAGATTTGTGATCCCGCTATCCTGTTCAGTAAACTCATTCAAATACATCAGGTCGATGTCCGGATGGGGCATATCTTGGCCATTTTGAATGCCATCGCCATTGCTGTCATAAAAAGTATAGGCGCTGAGGTTGCCCAGTTTGCGGTTGGCAAAGGTTACGGTTGTGGTCGTGCCATGGCTGACAGTTTCATTTAGGGTAACGTCGGAGATCGGTATCGCATTGTCCGGCACACTTTCAGTAACTGAGTACGAACCTATAGGTACATCCGGGAAGTAACAGAAACCTTGGGCATCGGTACTGCAAGTCGCCTCTTCATCCCACTCATTCATCCACGCCATTTCCACATCTTGCCAAGGGGGTTCGCCATCATCCTGGTCACCATTGCCATTGCGGTCTTCGAATTTGAAAATCCTCAGTTCGCCCAAACGCCGTGCCGCAAATTCGACAGCCGCGGTTTCACCAGCTACCACAGTCGCACTTTGCAACGTAGGTAGTGTCGGGACTGCATTCACTGGCACAGAAGCTGAAACATCGTAATCGCCTACAGGCAAGTCGGAGTACGAGCATTCGCCCTGCGCATCGGTTGTACAGGTTGCCGTGTCTCCCCACTCATTGCTCCACGTTACTTTTACCCCAGGCCAAGGTAGATCGATGGGATCCTGAAAACCATCACCATCTTTGTCCTCGAAATAGAATATCTCCAGATTGCCCAAGCGTTGATTCCCGAATGTGACCGATGCTGTTTGTTCCGAAGCAATCGTCGTTGAAACCGACGTGGGTGTTGTCGCAACAGAATTCTCCGGCACGGTCTCGCTAACAGTCCAGGCGCCTACACAGAGTCCAGACCGCGAAACAATGCCGTCGCTACCCGTCTCACCTTCGACGTTCTGCCCGCAAGCGGACTCAGCTATGATCTCGACACCCTCCCAAGGGGGTTCGCCATCGTCATGCTGCCCATCCCCATCGAGGTCCTCGTACTTTAAAACTGTCAGTCCACCGGGTAAAAGGGCGTTGCCAAATTCTACAGATGTGGTTTGATCTTTGACGATTGTCGCGATCTGTGAATCCGGGGTCGTAGGCGTATAGCCTGGAGGTACGATCTCCTGGATTGTGTAGTCACCTGTGCCGAGTTGCGGGTAAACGATCTCACCATTGATATCCGTCGTCGCAAAGAACACAGTCGATTCAAAAGGTGATGGGAATTGAATCTCAAAATCCACACCCGGTCTGGGCGGTTCGCCACCATCATAAATCCCATTCAGATCTTTGTCCTCGAATTTGAATATCCGCAGAGCGCCGGTTTCTTGGCTCACAAAGAAAATGGCCTGGGCACTAGA
This sequence comes from Chloroflexota bacterium, assembly GCA_003353825.1. Next base: position 1,289 of record PIVW01000109.1, on the reverse strand, counting down.
TTCTTCGCCTTGCGCAGAAATATAGACGATTCTGGCAGTATATCGTTCAAATGGCACACCAACGGGCACCTGATATGTGGGTGGTAGCGTGTACGGGCGGGTGATATTGAGACCATCTGAGCCATCATAGGTGGCGCTATCGATCAGGTCATCGTCTTGATTGACAATCGTAAACTGTTGGCTGATGGGTGGTACGCCCTGGCTCGGTACAATATCCCACGTAATTGTCTCGATTTCGCCGGGCAAGATAGCCACTGAGGCGCCGGGGCTCAGGTCAAGTGATATGGTCCCTGATGGTGCGAGAGAGATCGCCAGACTGGACATTGTAGCCACTCCCCCCAGTAAGAGAATGAGCAATGTCAGAAACAATTTGATTCGATTGGTTACGATAGTACCTTGGTAGCGCCACACTGTATTTGCTCCTGATGAGCCGGTCTGGATTGCGCGTTGCGATAACGCTTCACATGGTGGAAAACGGTTCGGTTCAGGTGTCGAAGTTTTATGAGCAGAATAGAGATGGGTGCTTTTCGTTAACTGACCGCCCATTTCATCTATAATCCAAGACGGATTCTCGGGACAAAAGACGCGCTAAAATGGCCAAGTCTTTGGCGAAGATAACAATTCGTTATATTTAAGCAAATATCCGTGGTCTGCCTGCACATTTTCTTTGGTAAACCACCCTGACCTGGACGAGCCAGTACCAATCAAAGAATAGACAGGATTAACAGGATTATGGCTCTTTGGGACTTCGCGTGACGATCACGAATTTCAGTCGATGATGCCCCCACACCTAGTGGCTGGTTGTGCCAGCGCCTAGATATAGTGTGGAAATAATCAGAACCACGCGAAATCCCAGAGAACCCCGGAAATTCACTGTCCTTGAATTATTCCGGGGTTTGAGTAGATTTCCTTAAACGTCCCAAACCCCAAGTTAATTCGGTATAAAAGTGCTCGTTTTGTCAATCATGGGGTTTCAAGCTGTTTTGACCAGCGAAGTCGGCGTTTCTTGCATCGTAGTTCTGTAAGCTGGCTCCACTTTTGTCAAAAGTCCAATGACTAGGTGGCGTGACATTCATTTTAAACAGGAATGAAAGACGCACAGGATGTCTCATACTGCGTCACGCCACCAAACCAAGTTACCAACACTCTCTTTGTTTGATAAAGGAGAAAGGGCATGGTTCAGTAGTAGAAGAAAGCACGTTAACAATTGAATGAGGAAGAAAAGCAGCACCTCGTGTAAGATTTGGACATTTATTACAAAACCAAACACACACAAGGAGACTGCTTTT
>PIVW01000602.1 GCA_003353825.1 Chloroflexota bacterium | reverse complement strand
CTACGAGACCGCAAAGAATGTCGAACAATTCGTGCGCGGCTACGAATACGATGATCAGATTTCCCGCCCAGCGCCCGGACAGGACGGGGTAGATTACTTCCTATTCGAGGAACAACAGGGATACTGCAACTATTATGCCAGCAGTATGGCAGTAATCTTGCGCTATCTGGGCATCCCCGCCCGTTTGGCCGCCGGTTATGCAACGGGAGAACATATACCTGAGACTGAGGTCTTCCGCTTACGTAACTACGATTCTCATACCTGGGTGGAGGTCTACTTCCCCACTTATGGTTGGGTAGAATTCGAGCCGACAGCATCGGAACCGGTACTCTTCCGCCCCACAGGCGAAATCGAGACCCAGGACGACGACAACACACTGAATGAAGCGAGGAATCCCTTTGACAACGCTGAAGATGGCAACATCCCCATCGATGAAGAGAATTTCGGCAACAGCGACTTCAGCGGCCAGCAAACACCTGCGGGTTGGTTGGAGGAGAATGCCGGATCACTATTGCTCTTCGGATCGATTTTGGGCATAGCGTTGGTAGCACTTTGGGCGGCTCGCCGTATCCAAAAGCCACCCACCCCCAAACGCCCGGTCTTTCGTACGGTGCCGCCCGGTTTCAGCGTGCGTTCGTGGCGAAAATTAATGACCTGGGCACGGCGGTTGGGATTGGCTCAAGATCCGAGCAAAACACCTTTCGAGCAGGCTGCCCTGTTTGCGAATGCGGTCCCTGAAGCTGCATCCGATATCGACTACATTGTCGACATTTATGCACGTGATCTGTACAGCCCATACGAGCTCTCGACAGATGATGCCAGTAACGCGCAGCTGTCGTGGCTGACCCTGCGCCCGCTACTTTGGAAACACTGGATCCGACTGCAGTTGCACCTGCCCGAAGGTCTGCGGAGAAGCCTGTTCGCTCGAAAACATGAAGACGAGCCGTTGGGATAAGGAAATTAATTTAGGCGCTTACAAAATAGGATCGACAAGATTTTGTCGCAACTAGTTTTCATTTAGAAGAAAACGCGGATGAAATACAATGGAAAAATATGTGTTTCCTTTAGTCCGTGTCTTTATCTTGTTCGCAATGGTCAAGTGGCAAATTCAACAGCTGAAGTGACGAGCCGGATCCGTGATCCGGCTCGTCACTTTGTCAACAACTAAGACATTTGGATCTTTATTTCTTTGGATTGGCCTTAGTCTTTCAGCAGACTTTCACCACGTAACACGCAACACGTGATTTTCTAGGGCCACGCGAAATCCTGTCGAACCATCTGTTATTCGAGCAAGAGCCAGTCCACCAATTGCTGTTCTGAATCTAGAGGTCCAACATAGGCAAGGGTCAAGTTCTCGGACCGCCACAGTTGTTTAGCCAGACGCTGAACATCACCAGATTCCACAGTGTCTATACTGGCCAACACCTGATCAAGTGTGAGGGGCTCGGTACCCGATGCCACTTGTCGCCCCCACCAGGATGCCACTGCCGATGAGTCTTCGCTGCTCAATTCCAGTCTCCCCTTCGCGTACTCTTTGATTAGCGTCAGTTCCGTTTCAGAGACCGGCTTCTCCTGTAAACCCAACCAGACGGCCATCGTTTCGTCCAGAGTCTCGAAGAGGCGGCGGGCATCGCATCCCCCGTAAACGCCCAGGGCGCCACTATCATTGTACATATTGACAAAAGAGCCGATACTGTAGGCCAGTCCCTGTTCTTCTCGGAGGCGCTGCCATAGGCGTGAACTCATCCCTTCGCCTAAAAGCGCGTTCAGTAGGCTAAGGGAGTAACGGTCGGGGTGGTGGCGGGGCAGACTTGGTACAGCCAATTGTAGATGTGCTTGTTCGCTGGGACGGATTTGAATGCGATGGCGGGGCTGAGCGATGAAGTCGGGCGCTGGATATAAGGTGGGAGAGGTTTCTTCTGCCTCCCATGGACCGAAAGTCGCTCTCACAGCTTCGTGTACTTCCTCGGCGTCGATTGCGCCGGCAATGGTAAAGACCGATGATTCCGGCCGATAACTGCGTTTGTGAAACTCTCTCAACAGGCTTGGCGGCATGTTAGAAACCGTCTCGATTTCACCAGCGATCTCTCGCCCCAGAGGATTGTCACCCCAGAGCGCCTCATTGCTTAGCAATAGAACCAGATCTTCAGGTATGTCCCTGTACATATTGATCTCATCCAGGATTACGCCACGCTCCTTCTCCAACTCCTGTTCATCCAACAGTGGGTGCTGGATCATGTCGGCGAGTAACTGCAAGGAACGCTTCCAGTGTCTGGCGCCTACTTTGATCCAGTATGATGTGTACTCGTAGCCGGTCGAAGCGTTGAGATAGCCGCCGCGGCCCTCTATTTCGTTGGCGATATCAAGAGCTGTCGGCCAGCCTGAACATCCTTTGAACAACATGTGTTCCAAAAAGTGGCTGACACCGGCCTCCACAGCAGTCTCGTAGCGTGACCCCACTTTGACAAACAAACCCATGCTTACGGATCGTATCGCCGGCATGGGTGCGCAGATCAATGTCAAGCCATTGGGCAATTCATAATGTTGATAACTTTGTAGATTCAAATCTTTCAACCGTTTATCGATAGTCAATCGGGGAGAGGGTTAAGCGAATATCTCTGATAATGATCCTTTACAGTAAGGGCAAGCAACATGTGGTAGGTCTTAAATGGCGAGGGTTCAGAATCAGTGTCTCACATCTTTAATAAGCGACTTAGTGACGAAGTGATCACCTTGCCACTTTGTCACCCCTTCACCTTGTCAGATGAGAGACTAAGATCGACAAAAAGTTATCGAACTTTTTGCGTAAACACCTACTGTTGCGAGCGAAGTTCATCCAACATACGTTGAGCTTCGGTACGCGCGCGTGGGTCCTGCGCCGGTGGCCCACTCAAAAAGGTCTCGAATTCCTCGACTGCACCATCGACATTGCCTTGGAGTCTGTACAGCGTGGCCAATCCGAAATGTGCTTCCGGCAGATCTGGCTGTATTTCCAAAGCTCGGCGGATGCTCGTTTCCGCTGTTGAAGTGTCGCCGCTTTGCATATGGGCGGCACCCAGCAAGTAATGCGTGGCGGCGTCATTTGGATTCAATGAAATGACTTTTTCGAACGTTTCCTTTGCCTTGGCCAGGTTGCCCTGCTGGTAGTAGGAGACACCAAGGTTTGAGAGCGTCGCCGTAGGGTTAGGATCGATCTGCAACGACTGCTCATAAGATGCCCGTGCCTCAAGCAACAATCCCTGCC
>PIVW01000108.1 GCA_003353825.1 Chloroflexota bacterium | reverse complement strand
ATTCGAAGGCAGAATGGTCATTCGAAGGCAGAATGGTCATTCGAAGGCAGAATGGTCATTCAAAGGCAGAATGGTCATTCAAAGGCAGAATGGTCATTCAAAGGCAGAATGGTCATTCAAAGGCAGAGGGGAAGATTGAAGACAATTAAACTGTGTAATCTGTGGTTGGTTTTGGGCTGACAAGCTATTCTCATGTGGGACCTGTATAGTTACTATGATTAGGCGCTTTGCACAACAATTTCTCCGGTGTACGGACGGCACAATGCCTTAAGCGGTCGCGCCCTTTTCAGAACTAGACATGTGGATTCATTTTCTGTGACCTGGTTGTGCTACACTTCAGGGCGATATCTTTTGAACCCATATTATTATGTCAACTACTAACCGTTCGGCGTCTCACTGGTGGTACTATTTGGCCGGTAGCGTCATTGCCCTGGCCGTTTTTATGATCGGCGCCTTTTTCTCCTACCTCTACTTTCAACAGGATGGAATCGATTCTGCCACTGCTGCGACCGATATCAGCAACACCATGCCCTTGTTTGATGAGGCCTGGAATATCATAAAGCAAGATTTCATCGGTGATATACCCGAGTCTACCACACGCACCTATGGCGCCATCCGTGGTAGTATGGAAACCCTGGATGATCCCTACACCTATTTTATCGAGCCCGAACCGGCCGTTCGTGAGCAAGAACAATTGCAGGGTCACTTCGGTGGAATCGGCGCTTATCTTGCACTAGATGAAGAGGGTCGGATAGCACTTGACCCCATGATTGAACGTCCGGCAGCACTTGCTGGTATCATAAAGGGTGATATCCTTGTTGCAATAGACGGCGCCCCTCTACCCCACCTCGCTGACATCGACATCGCCACCGATCTGATTCGAGGGCCCGAAGGAACGGTCGTACGGCTTACGGTCTTGCGCAACGACGACACGCTAGAATTTGAAGTAGAACGCGCTCAGATTGAATTGCCCAGCGTAACCTGGCGCGCCCTCGAAGAGCCGGCAGGTTACGGCTATATTCGGCTAGAAAGATTCAGTGGCCTGACCGATACCGAACTCTCACAGGCACTGCAAGAACTGCAAGCCGACAATGCAGCCCAGATCCTTATTCTCGATCTACGGGGCAACCCGGGTGGCTTGTTGGATTCAGCAGTTGCAGTGAGTGGGCGCTTTCTCGATGGCGGCCCGGTCCTGGTCGAACGCCAGTCGGGTGGATCGGAGCAGACATTCGAGGCCACACCCGGAGTCGATGTGGACGCTGCCAACGTCGTCCTCCTTTTGGACGGCGGCACCGCCAGCGCTTCTGAAATCGTGGCCGGCGCCCTGCGCGATCGAGCCGGCACTGCACTCATCGGAGAGACCAGCTATGGAAAAGGCTCCATCCAGCGTATCCACCGCTTGGCGGATGAAAGCGCCGTTCACGTTACCTTTGCTCGTTGGTATACACCCAACGGACATCTGATCGATGGCCAGGGTTTGAGCCCAGACATCGTCGTCGATCCAACCACCACTTCTGAAGACTACGATCCATTTCTTCAAGCCGCTATCGAATATAGCCGCCGCTGAACATGACCCTGTAGCAGACCTCGAGAGAAACCAGAATGAATAAAACCAATACCGGACTCAAACTCCTTGCCACGTGCCTGGCGATTGCTGCTGCCGTCGTCTTTCTTTGCACGGCCGCACTCAGTGTTGGCCTTGTGGCCAGATATATCACAGTCGACAATCCATTCGATACCGGCATTTTCGCCCGCCGGGGTGACTCTAGCAATCCCTCAGTTCCCCAGACTTCGACTGATACGACAACTGCTGTGGCAGAAGATTTTGATGTATTCTGGGAAGCGCTCGATTTCTTGGAAAAACACTATGACGGCGAAGTGCCGGCGGGCGCCGACGTAACATACGCCGCAGCCGAAGCAGTGATGAATTGGGCCGGAACCTGTGACCCTACTGATGAAGAAGCCACAGCACCCTCCTACCAATTCGATTCGCCAGAAACACCACGAGACGCACCGGACAATTTCGCGTTTTTCTGGCAGACCGTAAACCAGGTCTATAGAGATTGTGCTGGCTCGGCTCCCGCACCAGAGCAACTGGTATATATCGCTGTCAACGGCGTGATCGAACGCTTGGACAGCAACTATACAAATCTCCTCTCACCCGAACACGCCGGAGATTATCGAATTGATTTGGACAGCAGCTTCGAAGGCATTGGCGCAACGGTTGGGCCAACCGATCAGGAGAGCGGAACGGGCGTGAGGGTTGTCTACCCCCTCCCAGGTTCTCCAGCCGAGCGTAACGGTTTATTACAAGGTGACGAAATCGTGGCCGTGGATGGCTCTGATGTCACGACAATGAACCTGGACGACGCCGTCCTTTTGATCAGAGGGCCGTCCGGATCTGTGGTCGTGCTCACGGTAAATCGCCGTGAAATCCCACCCTTCGATGTCGAAGTGACACGCGACCAGATCGACATACCCATTATCGAGTGGGAAATCCGTGACGACAATCTGCTCTATATTGCTCTTTATGACTTCTCTCCCAGAGCAGAAGCAGAGATGCGCAGTGCGTTACAGACCGGTCTCGATGAAAACGTGGATGGGCTAATACTCGACCTACGTGGTAACCCGGGCGGTCTGCTCGATATCTCGATAGCAATTGCCAGCATGTTTGTCGAAGAGGGTGTCATCGTATCAGAAAGCGGGCGGCGTGATATCGAACACCATGCCACAGACGATGCTATTCTGCCCACGCTGCCCATGGTTGTGCTGATCGATGCCGGCAGCGCCAGTGCGTCGGAGATCGTGGCCGCAGCTATCCAGGATCATGACCGGGGCCTGCTGGTAGGAGAGAAGACATTTGGCAAGGGCTCTGTACAGACGTTATTTACCCTCTCGAATGGCTCACTACTGCGGGTTACAACATCTCGCTGGTTCACACCCCAGGGCCGGCAGATAGAAGGCGAGGGCCTGTTACCCGATATCGCCATACCCTTTGGTACCGATCCAAACGTCGACCCGCAACTCGATGCGGCCCTCGAGCAATTGCACAGACAGATCACAGACTAATGAACATGCAACACAAGAATGGCGTCAAAGCCGTTGCCACAAACCGTAAGGCATACCACGACTATCATGTCATCGAAACCGTAGAGGCGGGCATCGTCTTGACCGGGACCGAGATCAAATCGATCCGCGAGGGACAAGTCAGCTTGCGTGATGGATTCGCAGCCATACGTAAAGGTGAGGTATGGCTTCAAAACGTACACATCGCCCCCTATCATCATGGCAACCGAGAAAATCATGAGCCGCGACGTGAGCGCAAACTATTGCTCCATCGTCGAGAAATCAATCGGTTGGTCAGTAAAGTCAAGGAACGGGGTTGGACATTGGTGCCTGTGCGCATGTATCTCAAGCACAATCGCGCCAAAGTCGAATTAGCCTTGGTTCGTGGCAAACGTCAGTATGACAAAAGAAAGGATATCGCCAAACGCGATGCTGATCGAGACATGCGCCGTGCATTAAAGGGATATTGAAGCTAAAAACCCGCACTTCTACTTGACTCTGGCTGCGTGGTTATGTATAATTGTTATTAATTGACGCTAGCATTGCATTTAAGAAAGTGGGCGCCCCCCACTTTTCTTTTTGTCCACAAACCACTTTGTTCGAAAATGACAACTCTCACTTTACGCTCACACTTGAAATACCCCTAGTTTCTAAATGAACAAGCAATTGTTGATGGCGATCAACCAAATCTGCGCAGAGCGCAACCTAAAACCGCAAGTTGTAATCGAGGCGGTCGAACAGGCTCTTGTTAGCGCTTATCGTAGAAATTTCGGTAGCAGCGGCAATGTCGAAGCCAAACTCGATCCGGAAACAGGCGACATGCTCATCTACGCCAAGTATGAGGTTGTCGCGCCCGAAGAGATCATCGACCCAAAAATACAGATCAGCCCCGGCGAAGCAGCCAGTCTGGATCCCGATAAAACTGAAATCGGCGATGAAATCTACGTTGAACGCACGCCTGATGATTTTGGACGTATTGCCGCCCAAACAGCTAAACAAGTTATCTTGCAACGTATCCGTGAGGCTGAACGGGATTCTATCTACGACGACTATTCTGAACGCGATGGTGAACTTGTGCAGGGTGTGCTGCGCAGCATCGACTACAACAGCGGGAATTTAATCATCTCAATGGATGGTGGTCGTGTCGAGGCCGTTATGCATCGCTCCGACCAGATTCCCGGCGAACGCCATCGCCCCAACTCCAGCATCTTGGCTTATATCAGTGAAGTCTCACGAGGTACACGGGGGCCTGTGATTCACTTGAGCCGCAGCCATCGCAACATGCTGCGCCGTCTTCTTGAAAAGGAAGTGCCCGAAATCAAACAGGGTGCAGTCGAAGTTAAAGCCATTGCCAGAGAGGCCGGTTCACGATCCAAGATCGCAGTTGTCGCTATACAGTCAGGTGTAGACCCGGTTGGGTCCTGTGTAGGCATGCGCGGTGTGCGCATCCAAAATATTGTCAACGAACTAAGTGGCGAGAAAATCGATGTGATTGAGTGGGACCCTGATGGTGAACACTTTGTCGCCAATGCCCTGAGCCCAGCTCGTGTGACAGATGTCTTGCTTTTTGCCGAACATGATAAAACAGCCATGGTGGTCGTACCAGACAACCAATTGTCGTTAGCCATTGGCAAAGAAGGTCAGAACGCCCGCCTTGTTGCCAAGCTAACGGGCTGGCGTATCGATATCAAAAGCGAAACCGAAGCCACGTCCGAGGGATTGGATGAACTCGAGCGCCAACGCCTGCGCACGGAGCGCAAAGAACGCACTGAGACCGACGACCTGCTTGAAGCTGCCAAACGTATTCTGGCTGATGAACAAGCCGATTCGACTGCCGAGCTCATGCCCGATTTAATCGATACAGACGCGTTGATCGATGAACTGATCGCCCAAGAGACACCCGAATTTGAAGATGTCTTGTCCAAAATAACGCTGGAAGATGATCCTGCTGCAGTACAACTCGATGATGTTGAATTGTCGCCAGTAGCGGAAACACCAGCTTTGGAAGATATACTAGATGATGAAAGTGATGAGGCCGAGGCCATGGATTTGGCAGCACGCCTCTCAGAAGCGATGACAACGGTGGAAAACGACGAATTTGGTTTTGATGATCATGCTTTCTCCCGTGTCTTCGGAGAGGACAAAAAGGAGGAAGAGGACGATCAGCCCAAAGCAAAGAAAAAAGGTCGCAAAGATCGGCGGCTTGTCTTCGATGAACAGCAAGGACGCGTCGTGGCTGTGAAAAAACGCAAACGCGATCGTGGAGGCGCTGGGCAACTTGAGTACGATGATGCCGACACTTTCGATGAGTAATAGACTGTATCGTGTCACGCAAACTACGTGTCAAGCACGTTCCTAAACGTACTTGCATTATCTGTAGAAGCACGCTGGCAAAACGAACATTGAACCGCATCGTGCGTTCGCCTGACGGCGTTGTCTACGATGCCAGTGGTAAACTGTCTGGCCGTGGCGCTTATCTTTGCAATGATACCAATTGCTGGTCACGAGCCATCGACAGCAAAGCCATAGACCGGGCCTTGAAAACCCGGCTATCTAACGAAGAACGAATCGCACTACGTACAGAGATCAATCGCCGTGCGCAAGCAGTTGACCCTACCTAGCCACAAGCATGAATACGCTTGACATGCCACTGGCAATCATGCGAGCTATGATTTTAGCATTCGCTCGCAATAATATCACCACCCCAAGTACAGGAGCGTGGGTCATGGACTGAGCACACTAGCACTTGCTCACACCACCCCCACTATATCCTCTCTGTGCCGCTGGGTTGGAAATTATCAACCTGCAAAAGTAAGGTTTTACGCTCTGGCGTAGCGCCCACTTCACCTTCGGTCAGTGAGGATTTTTATTATGAGTCAAAGCAACTATAAACATCAAGCCAAAACTTTAGGCGAACGTATGAACAACGAAGCTGGATACCAGGCACGAAGCCGCCGTCCTCGTTCTGGTGGACGTTACCGTAATCGCACTCGCACTCGCAAGCGCAGTTCCTCCACATCCTCAGGCAAATCCAGCGGGAACAATAACGATAAGACAACGGACACAACAACGGACACAACAACCGCGTCTGTTACACAATCGAAGCCCAGTACACCCCCGGGTACAATCGAGGTGCCAGAGGTTATTGCAGTTCGTGATCTGGCCAACGCCATGGGAACAACACCCATCGAGATCATCAAGATCCTGATGGGCTATGGCTCTATGGCGACGATCAATGAACTCATCGACTTTGATACTGCCGTCATAGTTGGCGAAGAAATGGGGATCGAAGTCATCCAGGAGACTATCCCTGAGCAGGAGGTCGAGGTTGGGACAGGGGGCCCAAAGACCTTGCGCGAGCGTCTCATAGAGATGGAAGACGATCCGGACAAATTACAGCCTCGACCACCGGTTGTCACGGTGCTTGGCCATGTGGATCATGGTAAAACTACCTTGTTGGATGCCATCCGTGATACCAATGTAGTGGCGGGTGAGTCTGGTGGCATTACCCAGCATATTGCCTCGTATCAGGTAGCGATCGATGGTCGCAAGATCACCTTTTTAGATACACCCGGTCACGCAGCCTTTACTGCTATGCGCGCCCGCGGCGCCCAGGCAACTGACATCGCCATCCTGGTCGTTGCCGCCGACGATGGTGTCATGCCACAAACGCGTGAGGCTATAGCCCATGTCAGAGCAGCGCGCGTACCCATCATTGTTGCATTGAACAAAATCGATAAAGATAACGCCAATCCCGATAACGTCAAACAACAACTTACAGAGCAGGGCCTGCAGCCAGAAGATTGGGGTGGTGAGACTACTGTTGTCCCGCTCTCGGCCACGCAGCGTCTTAATATCGATGAGTTGCTCGAAAACGTGCTGCTAGTAGCCGATGTTATGGACCTGAATGCCAATCCAGAAGGTGAGGCTATCGGCACGGTTATCGAAGCCAATCAGGACAGGCACCTAGGAAATGTTGCAACGCTCCTTGTGCAAAAAGGCACCTTGAATACCGGCGACTCCTTTGTCGTAGGCCATGTTTCGGGACGCGTGAGAGCGCTGTTCGATGACCAGGGCCGTTCCATCAATTCAGCCCCACCCGCCTCGCCCGTGCTCGTTACAGGATTGCAAGGTTTGCCTGCTGCCGGTGATATCCTGCAGGTTGTGGACAACGATCGCCAGGCCAGACAGATCGCCCAAGAACGCAGCGATAGGCAACGTTCGATCTCCGAAAAAAGATCTACCACTCTCTCTCTTGACGATCTTTATTCGCAGATTCAATCCGGCGCTGTCAAAGATCTCAACTTGATCATCAAGGCCGACGTGCAAGGTTCGTTGGAGCCCATCGTAAACTCCCTCGAAGATCTTAGTAACGATGAAGTTAGACTTCGCATATTGCATCAAGATGTTGGCACGATTACCGAGTCGGACGTCATGCTCGCTGCCGCCAGCCGTGCACTCATTTTGGGTTTCCATACGCGTGTTGATCCTATTGCACGCAGGCAGGCCGATAGCCAGGGTGTCGATATTCAACTCTATGACGTTATCTATCAATTGGTGGACGATGTCTCCAAAGCGCTAACGGGCATGCTCGAACCGATTTTCGAAGAACGTAAAATCGGTGAGGCCGAGGTCCGAGCCGTATTTAAAATCCGTGGCCGAGGCAAGGTGCTAGGCTGTCTTGTGACCGACGGCGAATTCAAGCGAGACGCAACGGCCAAAGTGATCCGCAATGGCAAGGTCATACACTCAAGTCGTGTGTCAAGTCTAAGACGCTACCAGGATGATGTCCAAGAAATTCGCATGGGCTACGAATGTGGTATCGGCGTCGAAGGGTTCAATGATCCACGTGAAAAAGACGTGATTGAAGCTTTCGAACAGGTACGTATCCGCTAATCGAGGGAGACGTAGCGTAAAGATGAGCCGACATTATCGAAAAGAGCGCCTGGATGAACTACTCTATCGGGAGCTAAATACCCTTGTTTTGTATGAATTGAATGATCCTCGCCTGGCCGATATCTCGATTAGCTCGGTTGATGTCTCACGAGATCTGCAAACGGCTCGTGTCTATGTACGCATGCTCGATGAAGAGACGGTCGTCACAGAGGTGTTGCGGGGGTTGGAAAAAGCAAGTGGTTTTCTAAGAAGCGAGATTGCAACGCGGATCAACCTTCGAAAGGCGCCAGAACTGTACTTCCGCATCGACAGTAGCTATCAGGAAGCCAAACGCATCGACAATATTCTGGATTCTATTCCCCCTTACATTGAAGAAGAAAGTGAAAGGGAAGGTAACACCGAGTGACAACCTCAATCAATCTAATTACGCCACCAAGCGAGTTGCTCGAACTCATCGAGAGCGTCCGCAGACCTCTACTCATCGCCCACATCTCCCCTGATGGCGACGCTATTGGTAGCTTGCTGGCGGCAGGGATTCTCCTGCACCATTTGGGCAAAGAACCGTTGCTCGCCTGCCAAGATAGAGTGCCAGTTGCCCTGCGTTTTCTTCCATTCCAAGACCAGATCAAATCGGATGTTCGAGACTTTGATCCCGATGTAGTCTTCGCTGTGGATAGCAGCGATCCCTCACGGATGGGCGCTATCTACGATCCAGATCGGTTTTACAGTGTGCCTTTAGTGGTAATCGATCATCACGTCACAAATGTCCATTTTGGCGATATGAACTGGGTGGAGCCGAGTTGCTGTGCCACTGCCGAGATGATTTACTATTTGATGAGAGCGTTAGATGTGACGCCGACCAAAGAACTGGCAAGTTGTCTTTTGACAGGCCTTGTGACCGATACCCGGGGGTTTAGAACCGCGAATACCACTGCTCGTGTGATGGGTATCGCCTCTGATCTGATGGAAGCTGGCGCAGCTCTTAACCGCATTACTGAACATGCCTTGAATAGCCGCTCTTACGATCTCATTAGTTTATGGGGGCGAGTGTTGGGTACTGTGCAGCGTGATGGGGGCATTATCAGCGTGTCAAACGAACGTGCCATGCGTGAAGATCTCAACGGAATAATCAGAGCTGATGGCGTCGTCTCGTTCATTTTGGGTGCCTATACCGCGAAAGTAGCTGTGGTATTTACCGAACTGCCGGAGGGCAAGATTGAATGTAGTTTTCGTGCCCGGCCCGGTTCTGATGTGGCGACAATCGCTTTACAGCTGGGGGGAGGAGGACACCCTCTTGCCAGTGGCTGTACTGTTGAAGGCACATTACCCGATGTTCGCCGGCAGGTTGTTGCATTGCTTCGAAAAACCAATGCCTTGGCGGAGTGAGACTGGATGTGCCAGCAAGTTGGGCAACAGGCTGCCGGCGTTCTCAATATCGACAAACCGATGGGGATCACGTCACATGATGTCGTCGCTCGAGTTCGTCGCCTCGCCGGTACACGGCGCGTGGGTCACACCGGCACCTTAGATCCCCTGGCAACAGGTGTTCTACTTCTGTGTGTTGGGCAGGCAACGCGCATTGCCAGCTATTTGCAGGCACAGACAAAGCTGTATCGAACCACCGTACGCCTTGGCGAATCGACAACAAGCTATGATGCAGAGGGAGACGTTGTTCGCAAAGGCGCTGTCCCTGAGCTAGACATGGATTCTATCAAAGAAGTGCTCAAAGCGTTTATTGGCGAAATCGTTCAGCTTCCGCCTATGTATTCGGCGGTCAAATATAAGGGTCGCCCCTTGTATCACTATGCGCGAGCTGGCGAAGAGGTGGAGCGTAAGGCCAGGATGGTGACCATTGCTGACATTAGCGTCATTTCCTGGGAGACACCTGAGCTTACCTTAGATGTCACTTGCTCAAGTGGCACCTACATCCGCACACTGGCCCACGATCTTGGAGAAGCGCTGGCTTGCGGTGGCCACGTGCAATCACTCCGCCGCCTCGCCTCTGGAACCTGGCGAGGCGAAGACGCTGTGACGTTGCATGCTTTGGAAAATGCAGGCAAGAACTGGGATGCCTTTCTTCATGGGCTCCCTATCGCCCTATCGATGTTGCCAGATATGGTATTGCCTGCCGAGGACGCTTATCGATTTTCACTCGGCCAACGGATTCATATTCCCGGCATCCAAGCCGATAAGGAAGTGTGCGTGTATGCGCCTAACGAGCAACTGATAGGCATCGGCAGAATCGATACCGAGCGATGTGTGTTGTCACCTTATAAAACTTTTATCGAGCCCTCCATCCTCGCCCCATCCCCCTCTTGAGGCTATTGTGCAGGTCTACGATTCAATCTTCGGTGCATCACTCACCGGCCCAACACATCTCACTGTCGGCAATTTCGATGGTGTGCACCGCGGGCATAGGTCGCTGATTGCAACCATGCGAAAAGCAGCTAGTAGTCATAGCGCTGCCGCAGGATTACTGACTTTTCATCCGCACCCCCGCTCTGTTCTGGGCGCTGACCAACCGATTACTTCGCTGGCATCCCTTACCGAGAGTTTAACAATGTACGAGGGCACTGGCCTCGATTTCACTGTGGTGCATCCTTTTACCCTGGAAACAGCGCAAACGAGCGCAGAGGGGTTCCTAGAGCACTTACAGGGCCATTTGGGTGTCAGCAAGCTTTGGGTGGGCCCAGATTTTGCCCTGGGTAGAGGGCGTAAGGGAGACGTAGCCTTTTTAAGGGAGTATGGCGGCATACATGGCCTTGAAGTTGAGGTCATCCCAGAGTTTTATTGGGAGGGAGAGACAATCCGTTCGAGCCGGATCAGGAGGCTGATCGAGATAGGGAACGTGGAATGGGCAGCCGGCTGGCTAGGTCGTTACTATACGGTACCCGGTATCGTCGTGCATGGCGCCGAAAGGGGCCGTACCATCGGTTTCCCTACCGCCAATCTTTCTCCCGCACAAAGCCGCGCAATTCCAGCAGATGGCGTGTACGCTACCCGGACCTGGCTCAATAATAATAAATACCCCTCTGTCACGAATATCGGCACTCGGCCAACGCTAAACGGTACACATCGCACCATCGAAGCACATATCATCGATTTCGACCTGGACGTCTACGGACGATGCATACAATTGGAGTTCATTTCCCGACTTCGTGATGAAGTCAGGTTCTCAGGGGTAGAGCCACTGAAGGCCCAGATCGCCAGAGATCGTGACCGGGCTGCAGCGCTCTTGACACAGGACCCCACAGTGTCATCTACGCCCCGTTTTGAAGAGATCCCGCATACGGCGGATTGGGTAATCAGAATTGAAGGCGAGAGCCAGGCTAAACTTTATGGCAATGCCGCTCTCGCTATGTTTTCGCTGCAAGGGGCGGCCGAAATCGAAGGGCCGACAGTGCGACAACGTTTTGCCATCGAAGGCGCCGACCGAGAAGATCTCCTCGTACGATGGTTGAGTGAACTTTTATGGCAGGCGGACACCCAAGGGGTGGTGTTCCAGAACTTCTGGGTGGAATCGATTACGGACACGGCTATGCAGGCGGAGGCGGTGGGACGGCAGGGTCGCAGTGCTCTCGCACATATCAAGGCTGTTACCTACCATGAATTGAATGTCAATCAACCTGACAAATCATCATCTGGGAGATGGGAGGCCCAAGTGTTGTTTGACACTTAAAGGTGGGTTAGTATCCGCTTGGAATTATATAGCTAATTGACTATGCGAAATAGTTGTTTCCTGACTACTGCTTCATCCGGTGAGCTTATTCTCGATAGACGTCCTCGATATCCTGAAATATCTCTGGGGCTAGGGGGTAAACAAGTTTAAGCATCTGTTGGGCAACCAACTGCACCTCCCATTGCGCTGCTTTGTCCAATCTTAACCAGAAGAAATGTCGTAATGCTGGGTAATGCATGGACATTACAAGTCTTGTTTCTGCAGCGTTTGGGAGTAGAAAACGGGCATCCTCTTTGCGAATCCCCAGTGAACGCAGCTCGGCGTACGCCTCCTGTAGGTCAGACCAGGCCTCATCCATCACATGCTGCGTCTCTTGCTTGGCAGCAATGGCAGGCGGCACAACAGCTTGCCAACCCCCTTTATCCAGGCTGACGTAGCGCTGAGACTCCTGACTGAATGAAGCCAGGCGGTGCCTGACGATCTGGTGACTGCAAGCACGAGAAATGCCTTCGATAAGGAAAGTCGCCGAGCAATGCTTCTCCGGTTCGAGGATGCCGTCGATCGGAATATAACCGAGTAAAGTTACCCTGATCACGTGCCACCTCCTGCACTAGCATAATCCTGATACACGGATGGAAGGACGTCATGTGCAAGACGCACTATTTCCACTGCCAGCGCCGAGGTACTGGCCCGCCTGTAATCCCGAGCATTACGGGCGTTCATGCTTAAAATCCAATCGTCGTTGCCGAGATCAGTGTATTCGACAGTGGGCTGACTGGCTAGAAGCATGAGATCTCCATCCAAAGTAATACCCTCGATACGGAATACCAGGCGTACATGTTCGATAATATCCTCGTGGCCTTCACGTACTCTTAACGCAATAAAAGTCGGTTGTCTACCCATTTTCGCATCCGACCGATAACATACTCGTCCGGCAAATTCAATCACGTTCTCTTGCAATGTACCGGCGCCCTGTCGTATGAGACTGTCTGCAGTCAATACAGAATCCAGTTCAGTATGGGCCAGCAAAGTGACTTTCAAAGTAGTTTTCTCCATTTTAGTGATGGGGCATGGCTCGACCTGTTCTGGCGATGAACGATAGGCTGCGAACGACGGCCTGGTTTCGCTGAAAGACTATCGTCCTTTGCCTGTCGTCCACGCGTTTACAGCAGGATGGGACGAACTCGATTGTAAGGGGCGATCATTCCACCGTCACACTCTTTGCCAGATTGCGAGGTTGATCTACATCGCAGCCTCTCCATACGGCAATGTGATAAGCAAGTAACTGTAAGGGCAATACTGCAACCATAGGAGACAGCCACTCGCTGGTCTGCGGTATTTCGATCACGGCATCGGCCTTTGGTGCGACAATTTCATCTTTGGGGTTGACAATGGCGATGACCTTGCCATTTCGAGCTTTGATTTGTTCGATCTGCCCGATCATTTTTTGATAGACTCCATCGCGTAGGGCAATGGTAACCGTTGGCATCGTCTCATCGATTAGCGCAATGGGACCGTGTTTCATTTCGCCGGCGGGATATCCCTCCGCATGAATATAGCTAATTTCCTTTAACTTCAGGGCGCCTTCCAATGCCGTAGGATAGTTGATACCTCTTCCCAGAAATAAGAAATTCTGATAATTTGCGAAGGTTCGGGCAAGCTGCTTGTAATAGTCGTCCTGCGCTAGCACATCACCCATGTGTTCGGGCAGACGAGCGAGTTCTGTGGCGATGGCCAATGAGTCTGCGCTATTCAGGGTCAAACGCTGCTGGCCGAGAAACATCCCAAGTAGTAGTAGATCAACAAGAGACGTCGTAAAAGCCTTTGTGCTCGCCACACTGATTTCAGGTCCTGCTTGCATATAGATAACGCCGTCCGAGACCCGTGTAGCCTGACTGCCCATCACATTGACGATACTGGCCGTAAACGCACCTTGTCGATTGGCTTCCTCTAATGCGGCCAATGTATCGACAGTCTCACCTGATTGCA
>PIVW01001308.1 GCA_003353825.1 Chloroflexota bacterium | reverse complement strand
TGGCGACTTCGAGCTTCGTCATTGCCGTGTGATTGTCAGATCAGCTTTGAATTTTAAGTCAGCGATCAGGCTGGAAGCCATGGGGAACGATGAACTTCCCAGAGACAGGGTGACTGTAGACGGATGCTATTTGTTGGCAGAGTATGTGGGAGATACACCCGCGGGTATGCCTCCGGATGTGGATATTCTTGTTGCCAAATCAGGCTCCCGCTATAGAGAGATCACGGTGGCTGACTGCGAGATGATCAACGAGGTCCCCAACGCCATCGCGAACAGCATCGAAACTCAAAGTACAACGTCCCATGTGACCATTCGCGGCAACTACATGCGCAGCCAAGGCCTCGGCATTATTCTTCCCAATCACGTCGGCGCCATCGACATTAGAAGCAACACTATCTGGTCCACATGCCTAGGTATCTCGCTGAGCATTGAGAGCCAGTCCCGCAACACGATCATCGACAATCACATCACTATCGATGATCAAGGGCTTCAAATCTATCCCGTGTTCCTGAAAGACATCATCGCGAGAGGCCCCTCAGTCTGCATCACCATCGGCCAGGTCAGTGCTGGCGTGACCGTAGGCGTCTTCCACAAGGAAGTCATTGGCTGCGGTACCAATTTTTTGGTGGAAAAGAATGTACTAACAGGCAATCCGAAGTACGGCATCGCCTTGGTCGATTCGCCCGAGCCTGAAAAATTTGGCCCGCCCACACCAAATAGTTCCCATGACAACATTATTACTCGAAATGACTTCACGCATCTCAAGGCCGAACAGGACATTGCCCTC
>PIVW01000601.1 GCA_003353825.1 Chloroflexota bacterium | reverse complement strand
TCAACCCAAACAGCAGCGGCAAATCGTCAATTTGTTCGGTCTGAATCGTCATTTCTGTGTCCATGGTCATGGCTTATCACATTCTTGCTTTTCGTCCAAATTTTGAGCGAACCCAGAGTCTCATACTACTGTTGGATGAACCGACCAGCGCTCTAGCTGTGCGCGCAACAGATAAACTCTTCGAGCACATCCGGAAATTAAAGGAAGAGGGCGTTTCCAGTGTGCTTGTCACGCACAATTTGTTTCATGCATTTCAAGTATGTGATCGATTTATAGTGATGAGTCATGGTAAGATAAGTCTCAATGTGTTGAAACAGGATACAACCATCGAAGAGTTGACTCAACATGTCATCATCACTTAACATAACAGCCTATTAACTTTTCCAGGACAGACACCATGAATTTACAAAACTATCAGCTGAAGAACGAGGCTATTAGATCGTCCTTTTTGGAACTGAAAGCGAACCACCCCAAAAATCTTGAGAGACGCTTGAATCTGTCGTGGAGCAATTGGGGTTTTGGGATCGAGCCCTTGAGCGACTCGGCAGCGCGCTTGCAAAGAGCCGGTATTCGCTATATCGAATTGCACGGCAACCATTACGGGCCTGATCTCGGCTATAAAGTTGAGGAAGCCTCAGAAACTTTGGCTGAGTATGGCATCGAGGTGGGGTGTGTGTGTGGTATGTTCTCTGGCGACAACGATCTGTCGAGCAATCGCGCCATCCACAGGCAGGCTGCGATCGAATACTTGCGACGCGAGATCGAGTTCAGCGCGGCCATGGGCGGACATTATCTGTTGGTTGTGCCGGGCGCGGTGGGGCGACCTCAGGCTTATGATGAAACGGAATTCGAGCGCAGTGTGGAAACGCTTGGCATTGTGGCGAATTTATTCTCCGAGCATAACGTGCGTGCAGCCATCGAACCGATTCGTTCCGCTGAAGTGAGTTTCTGCCACACCTTTGCCGATGCCAAACAATATATTGAAGCGGTCGACCATGTGGGCGTCGCTCACATCAACGGCGACGTTTACCACATGCAGGCGGAAGAAACCCATATCGGCGAAGCTTTGCTCGAGGCCGGCCCACAGCTTGCTAATCTCCATATGGCTGACAGCAATCGCAGTGCTCTCGGCGAGGGCGCCATGGATCTGGATACGATCATCATGGCGCTCTACCTCATCGGCTTTAACACCTCCGACAAATTCGTCACACCCGAGCCACTGGGCCCTGGCGGCGATCCCTACCCGGCCATGTATGGTCGGCCCGACAAAGCATTGCTGGACAACATGGTTATGCAAACGGCCAGCTATTTCCGGGAACGAGAAAAGATCCTACTTGCATGAGGCACGTCTGACAGGAGCACAGCATGCTAAAAGGTATCCCTAACATCATGTCCCCCGACATGCTCAAGATACTCATGGAGATGGGCCATGGGGACGAAATCGTCATAGCCGGTTGGAATTTCCCGCCGCGAGTGTCGCCCGACATTTGATTAGAAGTGACGGCAACAACGTGCCCGAACTCCTGGATGCGATACTGCGTTTTTTTCCGCTCGATCCCCTATGTAGATAGCGCCGTTGCCTTGATGGCCGTTGTGCCAGGGGATAGCTACATTCCCACGATTTGGGATGGATATTGCGAGATTGTCACCCGATACGATAGCGCGTTTAGCGATTTTGAGTATGTGGAAAGATTCGAGTTTTACGAGCGGGCAAAGAGTGCTTACGCGGTCATCACCAGCAGTGAGACGGCGCTATACGCCAATATCATTTTTAAGAAGGGTGTTGTAACTAGCGGATAACATCAGCACTCAGGGTATAGACTTTCCAGCTCCCGTCCCAATCTGCCACTAGAAATCACAGGTTATGGGGCGGGAGCCGGTTTTTCGCGCATATCTTGAGGAAATCGTAGTCTAGAAAGGGATCTGTTCTATGAATTGACAAGGTATTCGATACTATGGTATACCATGTGATTATATTGAAGTCTCGTTATTTCATCCTCAGTTTAAGTTGTCGCAATGAGTCC
This sequence comes from Chloroflexota bacterium, assembly GCA_003353825.1. Next base: position 1,231 of record PIVW01000601.1, on the reverse strand, counting down.
GAATTTCCCGGAAATCACCCCTTTAGAGCGGGAACAACGCCTCTACGAACGTGTTGCCGATAAAATCCTTTTGCTGATTCAGGATGAGGTATGGCAGCCTGGTGACAAGATACCACCAGAACGAGAGCTGGCACAGGGGTTTGGGGTGAGTAGAACAGTCGTGCGAGAGGCCGTGAAAGTGTTGGAGGCGCAGGGAGTATTGGAGTCAGCCACCGGCAGTGGCGTTTACGTGCGGGCCGCTGATTCGAGCTTCGTATCGAAGTCGATCCATACCTACTTGCAGTTGCTCAGCCAGGATGATGTCGAGGTGCGGGTGGCTGAGATCCGACAGGTGCTTGAAGTTGAGATTGCAGCTTTGGCCGCCTTGCGCGCAACCCGGGCACAGCGCCAGGAATTGCAGGTGATCTGCGCAGAGATGCGCCAGTATGCCAATTCAGCCCGCACCCTGGCCGAACTGGACTTCAGATTGCACCTGACTATGGCCCGGTCTACCCAGAACGATCTGTTTGAGCTATTGCTGACGCCACTGATGGAACAGTTGCACGATTACTATCTTTATATCTGGGATAGCTATGGTGAACGACCATTGGACATGGTGTTTGCACAGCATGAGCTACTGGTTCAAGCAGTACAGGTAGGAGATGCCGATGCCGCCCGTCAGGCCATGACTGACCATGTTGCTTACTCAAGCGAAGTCTTGCATAATCGGCTGAAATTACGCCAAAGAGAAAAAGTCGCACACCAGCGAGGCCAGGAAGGCAGGAGGGAATATCTAAAGTAGACGAGCGATATGTTCTGCATGTGCTTCCAGGCCAGTCAGATACTTGAGAGAGTGACGACGAAAGCGTCGGTCATCGGAAAAGGTGGAGAGATGAGAACGAATACGCTGACGCTCGTGCCGCCAATCCTCAAGAGAGATACGTTGGAAGGATAGTACTTGTTGCCGCGGATTAGGCACGATATCAAAGAGCAACCAGGCTCCCTGTTCATGAAGGCGCTGTCTGGCGTGGTAGGGACCGGAAGTGAGGAGTGTTTGTCGGCGCACTCGTCCGAAGAGGGATTCGGTATCGTTGTTGGTTCGAGGCAAACCGGGGATGTCATAGCAAAGGAAGAGTCCGGGAGCATAGCGCTTGGTCAAGTTGTGCAGGTGTTGGCGAAAGCAAGTCAAAGTAGGATTGAGGTCAGAACGACGTTGCAATTGTAGCAGATAGGCGTCTAATTGTGCCTGTAC
>PIVW01000600.1 GCA_003353825.1 Chloroflexota bacterium | reverse complement strand
CCTGACCGGGGTGCCAGATATAGTCTGCTCCGAAAGCAGAGGCGATGGTACCAATGCCATACCAGGGCTCGAGGTAGGTGGGGGCATCTGTGATATAATCCAGCGATTTTTGCAATGCGCCTAACTGCCAGCGGTAGGATGCCCGCATATCCCGGCATCCCTCTCGAAAAACTTCGCCCGGTCGCACCCGCTGCCAGACTGCTACGCCCTCCTCTCTTTCCAACCAGGCAGCATAACGAGCATCTGCTTCTGCTGCAAAGGCTTCGTATCTGGCGTAGTCGAAGTCGCTGGATTCTATGGCCTCAACCGGCATGGCCATGGGGTCTTTGGAGCCGTAGTCGTAGGTGGGTTTGGGCACAAAGCCTCTCCAACATGGAACTTGTGATGCCTGATCTTGACGACTGGATCAAGCTACCCGTTTACGGTCAGTCCTGCTCTACTCACATCTCCGACCGCCGTTTGTCGATCAGTTCATGGGTGATATCAGCCACATTATGATCGATCTGGTGATCGGTGAATACATCCAATTTCCCGGCCTCTATGGGTGTCGGGTCTGATCCGTCATCTATCTGGCCAATGGCTTCACGCAGGATATCGGCCTCGGTGGTTTCACCCCGCTGGTATTCCTTCACTACCGTGCCCCGGCGCATGACCAGGATGCGGTGGCTCATTTCCAGCGCTTCCTGGTAATCTGATGTGAGCATGAGGATGCCTACCCCTTGTGCCAGCAACTCCTCCATGATCTGGTAAACCTCACGCCGGCCGTTGATATCGATTCCGCGCGTTGGTTCATCGAAGATCAAGACCTTTGCTTGTGCTCCCAACCACTTGGCCACCACTGCCTTCTGTTGGTTCCCACCCGATAACTGCCCAGCATGCGTCTTGATGCTCGGTGCACGGATAGTGAGACGATCCATGTACACCTGGGATTCCTCATTGATCTTGGCATGTTGCACCAGGCCAAAGTTGCTCAAGCGGCCCAGGCTGGGAATAGCGTAATTATTGCGAATACTCTGATCCAAAATCAGGCCCAGTGTTTTGCGATCCTCGGTGAGGTAGGCGATGCCATTTTCGATACCTTCGCTGGGAGCATTGTTGACGACCCGATTACCGTTTACATAGATCTCGCCGCCATCGATGCGGTCGACGCCGGCTATGGCCCGTCCCAACTCCGTTTTACCGGCCCCCATCAATCCGGTCACGCCAACGATCTCCCCTTTCTTGACCTCAAGGCTGATATCGCGTAACAGACCTTTACGCTGTAGACCTTCGACTCGTAGGGCGTTTGTCTCAGAAGTATCAGGAAGTTTCGGATACTGCTTCTTGATCTCACCACCGATCATCTTTTCGATCATCGTATCCAGCGTGAGATCCTTGATATTAAAAGTGCCAACATTGCGACCGTCACGGAGGATGGTTACACGGTCGCCCAACTCGTACACCTCGGCATAGCGATGGGAAATGTAAATGAAGCCGATGCCGTCGGCCTTGAGTTTATCGATCACATCGAACAGGTCTTGTCGGGATCGGTCTTCCAACACATCGGTCGGTTCATCTAAAATGATGGCTTTGGCATGCGTGGTAAGGGCTCTGGCGATCTCCACCATTTTTTGCTGGGTAACGCTGAGTTTGCCGACGACTTCGGTCGGGTCTAGATCGATGTGGAATCGCTCCAGCAATTCGGCTGCCTGGCTGTACAGTTGTTTCTGATTGACGATGCCGATCCATCTGGATCGCATCGGCTCCATACCCAGGAACATATTGCGGGCGATGTCGATCTCGGGTACCAGGTTGATCTCCTGATAGATGAAGCGCAGGCCTTTGTCGATGGCGTCTTGTGGTGAATTGATCTTGACCTGCTCGCCATCGATGATGATTTCTCCATCATCCTCCTGATAAGCACCGCTGAGCACTTTAATCAGCGTACTTTTACCCGCTCCGTTTTCGCCCAGCAAGACATGCACTTCTCCCGGCCTGAGTTGGAAATTCACTTGATCCAGCGCAAGCACGCCCGGGAATTGCTTGACGATGTTTTTCATTTCGACAATATACTGTTCGGCCATTGAGTGATGCCTCAATCGTTGTGTCGGTTGAGTCGGAGCGGGTGGGACAAGGTGAGGGGTCGAGATAGATGGGGAGGCGGGGAGCAGGCGGCCATACGACCGCCTGCTCCGTTGACTGTACGAATGGTCTTATTCTGTCAGGAACTCATCCACGTTGTCGATGGTAATTAGCACACCATCGATGGGCGTGAATTCTGGCACTTCCTCACCGGCGATCACTTTCAGTGCCAGGTCGACACCTTCGGCGCCCATGCGGGCGGGGTCCTGCTGCACGGTGGCAGCCATTTCACCAGCCTTGATCGCTTTCAGGGCCACGGGCAGGCCATCGAATCCGACCAGGATGATGTCATCGACCATGCCCTTGGCCTTAATGGCTGAGAGCGCGGCAACAGCACCTGGGTCGAAGGCAACGAAAACAGCGCTGACATCGGGATGGGCAGTGAGAGTGTTCTGGGTAAGCTCCTGGGATTTGGTCTCATCCCAATCGCTCCAGTCTCCAATCACTTCGATGCCGGCTGCTTCGAGTTGCCCTTGCACACCATTCTTGCGGGCGTCGCCGGTTTGGTGGCCGACGCTACCGCCGAGGACGAGGGCTTTGCCTTCGCCACCCATTTGTTCGGCCAACCAGTCGCCGGCCATCTGGGCGGCAGCGAGGTTGTCGGTCTGGATGAGGGTAGAGATGTAGGGATGGTCGATAGCAGAGTCTACGGCGATGACCTTAATGCCGGCCGCTTCGGCCTTGGCCAGGGAGTCATCCCAACCACGTGTATCGGTAGCGCCAAGGATAATGGCGTCGACGCCCTGGGTAATGGCGGTATCGACAGCAGATTTTTGGGCTTCAGCGTCCTGTACTTCGGAGGTGACGTTGAGGAATTCAACACCCAGTTCGTCAGCACGAGCTTCGGCGGCGCGAGCCAGTGTCAGCCAGAATTCGTTGGTCTGCGAGAAACCGGAAAAGGCGATGGTGACATCTTCCGGCAGGTCCATCACTTCTTCGCCACCTTCTTCGGGGGCGAGGAACTGATCAACATTGTCTGCAGTGATGAGCACGCCATCGATGGGTGTGAATTCTGGTACTTCCTCACCGGCGATCACTTTCAGTGCCAGGTCGACACCTTCGGCGCCCATGCGGGCGGGGTCCTGCTGCACGGTGGCAGCCATTTCACCGGACTTGATCGCTTTCAGGCCCACGG
>PIVW01001307.1 GCA_003353825.1 Chloroflexota bacterium | reverse complement strand
GTAAGGAATGTAAAAGTGTAGCAGCTTTCCGTTTTAGTCATCTTACGTAACAGGGAGATTGAATGGTGGAGCGTTCTCACCACGCTCATTTTGTGCTGTACCGGGTGGTTCGAACTCCAGCTGAGATACTGGTCCGTGTGAGTCGGTTTCCGGTAGATTTGCACTTTGATAGAACCATCGTCCTGTTGACTGTAGAGGTGTCAAGGAAGGCTAGTGCCCCATCGACCTCACCCTAAATGACTCAGAACCGCCCGGCAGTGTCCTTGCCTAATATGAAAGGCCTATCAGAGGAGATGAAGAGGGTCTTTGCCAAACATGGGGTCGAGGCTTATTTCAAGCCTAAGAACACTCTACGTCAGTTGTTGTGCTCCCCCAAGGATCCTACGAAGAAGGTGGACGTGGTAGGCCCGGTATATCACATCAAGTGCACCGGCCACGAAGGTATTGACTGTGACAGTGAATACATAGGCGAGACTGAGAGAACCCTCAAAGCCAGGTTCGCCGAACATCGCCGGCCTAGCACTACCTCGTCAGAGGTATCTAAGCATATTCACCAGGACTGCCCAGGACATCGGGTAGCCATGGATGACGTCAAAATCTTGGACCGCGAACCCAAGTGGTTCGAGCGAGGAGTAAAGGAGGCCATATACATCAGGACCCGCCGACCAGACCTCAACAGAGACGGGGGACGGTACCAACTCCCCCACCTATGGGACAGGCTTCTACAGTCACGTGACCGTTTGGTCCGAGACTGTAATAGACGCCATTAATTCGGTGATCAAGGCCAGAGC
>PIVW01000599.1 GCA_003353825.1 Chloroflexota bacterium | reverse complement strand
CAGGATATGTAATCGGCAGAATCACACGAGGATTCGCTTTGGCTACTTTGCTTTGGTCTTTGCTATACTTTCGTTGAGGCATTTTGACTGGTGGCTGGCGCTCCTTTTTCAGTCAATTTTGCCTCACTTCTCTTCTCAAACACAAAAACCACAGAAAATCTTAGAACTAGAAAATTCATTGTGCCAGTTGCTTGGAGAAGAGAATCGTGCTCGCTCGCGGAGTGTCAAATTGGTGCCATCTGTGCGCAAGACGTGGACTTCGTGTTTGGCTACCATCGGATTGGGCGGAATCATGTTCTAAATAGGCTCAGTGATTGCTATCTGGGATGCCACTGGAGCAACTACTCACGGCAAAGGCGAAGCGTACACCCGGTCCAGTATTGTGTGTGCACGTCCCTATCCGCGGGACTGACCGCACGGAGATGGTCAGCTTGGCGGTCGTGCAAAAACGGGTGCAACCGATAGCCGGCAACGCGCCCCCGTTCTGTACCCCTCAGTGTGCAGCATGATCTCCCACAGCGCACCAAGACGGCTCGACAGAAAGTGCGACCACGATTGGCCCGTGCAGCAGGAAATTCCCTAAACTGTAGAGAACGTGACAAGTGTCGAGTACTTCGATTGGCTACAACACGTACGAGTGGCTGCCGCCCACCACATCAACGCCATGCGCTGCCAAGGTTTTTGCATAAGTGCGGGTGGCGTGGGACGGGAAGTGTTGGTATTCGTAGTCCCAGTGCGGCAGCACCACCACTGTATCGGCGTCATCAGTGATCGGCAGATCAAGAACCTGTTCGTTACGCAACACTCCGAAACAGGCCGGGTCTGCGAAACGGTGTTGTTTGGGGACCCTGTAGAGCCAGTGAGTCCAGGCCCATACTGCCACCCGCAGGTTTGAGGGCAGCGTGCGCACGGTGTGACCGGGAATTCCTGGCACATTGCAGTTCCCCGTAGCCACCAGCAGGTCAGGGTACCGTTCAAAGGCCTGATGGGCGAACTCTGTGACCAATGCAGTCTTCCCAGCTCCTGCTTCCCCTGTGGCGAAAACCAACTGGCCGTTACCTCTGATTGCCTGTTCCAGAAACTAGGCGATGCAGCCCCTGACGATGCAGCAGAACCCACGCCTCAAAGGGGACACAGTAAGGGAAGGAGAAAGCCTGCAGAAAGGGATCTCGGTACAGCACTAGCGCCTCTTCCAGTTGAATGAGGGCCTGAAAACCGAGTTGCTGGTTCACTGGTTGGGCGGTGGATGTGTTCAGGACTGCCTTGAACACCGCTACGTCTGGCAAATGATCGCTGCTAATGATTTTTTGACTAACAACCGCCTTCACCGTTCTCCAGGCTGGTCTGTAGGGCTCCGAAAGGATACGGCATTTAGAATCATTATAGCTATGTTGTCAAGGGTATAGCTAGTGTTACTGGTTGCGAAGTAAGCGCCCCCTGCTTGGTTTCACAGCCAGGCCTGGTGTATACTCATGGATACTATCAGCACCCGCCTCACACCAAGATATGGTACGGAGTAAAGGGATGAGGAAGATTGCGGTCGCCCTATCTAAGGGCGGCGTCGGAAAAACTACAACGGCGGTCAATCTGGCCGCAGCACTTGCGAAAACGAAACAACGAGTCCTGTTGGTAGATGCAGATACCCAAGGCCAGGTAAGCAAATCGCTTGGCATTACGTCCGCAACCGGTTTGGCCGACCTGGTGACCGGAGACATATCTGCCGGGAGCAACCTCTGTGCTATCCAAGAAAATCTTTGGCTACTGGCCGGCGGACGGGGATTGGCGGGGCTTGAACGTCTGATCGTGAGAAAAGACTTTGGGGGTGAACGAACTATGGCCGAGGCCCTGGCCATTTTCGATGACCACTATGATTATGTCATCTTGGATACATCGCCGGGATGGCATACGCTAACTGTAAATGCACTTTTTTACGCCGAAGAAGTGCTGGCGCCCGTATCGCTGGAGGTAATGACATTGCAGGGACTGCAGGAATTCATCCAGAGTCTGGCCTCTATGCAACGATACCACCCGGCGCTGACGCTAAAATACGTTTTGCCCACATTTATGGACCGCCGCGTCAAAAAATCCAGCGAGATTCTGGCACAGCTTCATTCGTATTATGGAGGAATTGTCTGTGAACCCATCCGCTACAATGTCCGCCTGTCGGAAGCTCCTGGTTACGGACAGACCATTTTCGGTTATGCTCCTCGATCTACCGGTGCAGCCGACTACATAAAGCTCTCGGAAAGGATTAATCATAATGCCAACTCGTAAAGAAACACCTGATGTCTTGGGTGCAGTACTCGGCGAAGCGGTGGCGGATTCCAGCGCGCAACCTGGATCATCGTCTGTGACGACCAAGCCGGCACAGGAACGTGCAAGCAGGAAACGTAGCAACGTTCGAAAGCTACAAAGTACCCAGAAGCTTCGCAAATGGGAGTACCAGACTGTCACTTTTCATGAATACGGCGCCTGGAAACCTCGCTTAATCGATCAGATAGAGATTGAGGGCTGGAAAAACATGCCCGGCATGCCAGATTATCTCGCCCAACTTGGCGATGAAGGCTGGGAACTGGCCGGCGTCAGCAAAATCGAGCGCAATCAGATCATGGCTTTTTTCAAACGTCCGAAATCCTGAATACCACCTTTTATATTCGAACGCCCCATTGTGGGCTACACGTAATCTTTCGGAGATTTTTACTCGTGACTACAGAAACAAAATCCTTCCAAGCTGAGATCCAGCAACTACTCAACATCCTCGTCCACTCTTTGTACACAGATCGAGAGATCTTCCTGCGCGAATTGATCTCGAATGCTTCCGACTCCCTGCACCGTCTCAAATTCGAGATGCTTACCAACCGAGAGGTGCTCGATCCCGATGCAGAGTTGGCCATCCGCATTGTCGGCGATGCCGAAGCGGGCACGCTTAGTATAAGTGACTCTGGTGTTGGCATGACTCATGACGAGTTGATTACCAACCTCGGCACTATCGCACACTCAGGTGCATCGGCCTTCATTCAGTCATTGGAAGATGGCCAGCGGGCAGTTGATCAGATCGGACAATTCGGAGTAGGTTTTTACTCAGTCTTCATGGTGGCGGACGAAGTGCGCGTGACTTCACGCTCGTATCAACCTGAAGCCGAGGCCTGGACCTGGATAGCATCCGGGGGGAATGACTTCACGATGGAACCGGCTGAGCGGGTTGCGCGAGGGACAACGATCGAGATCAAGCTAAAAGAGGATGCCAAGGAATTTGCGGAAAA
>PIVW01000107.1 GCA_003353825.1 Chloroflexota bacterium | reverse complement strand
CTTTAATCTCCAATCATTAGTCACTGAGCTTTGGTTCTTTTCGCAATCGCACACTGGCAGCTGTAAAGATGCAAACTGGGCAGAATGAATCATGCCCATTTTGACTTGTTTACAGCCTTGATATGGTAAATTATCGTATTTGCGAGCTTATAGCAAAGTCAAAACTGCTTCATGTTGATGGATTAGTTGCGTTACAGAGCCAAGCAGCCGTACTGTCTACCCGCGCCCCCATCACCGAGTGCTCAGATCACCCTCTCGTCACAGCGACCTTTCATCCCTCTTGCATAGCACTCGTACGCCACTTTAGCAAAATTTACCCCTGCTTAGGAATAGGAAGCAGACAACCTGCGCAATTCGCAGCCGGATTCCCAGGAAATTCGCATTGCAAATGCACAAGCTAATAAATTCTCATTCCTTAACACAAATAGCAGTTATACGCGTCGCGCATCGTCAGAAAATTGACGAAAAGCCGGATGGGCGAGATCACGCGAGTCGTCAATCGTTATTAGGTTCTGTTGACATTTGCTCTAGCCACCAATGAATTGCTCCCACATGTCACCCTGAGCGGGTCAAACACGCGACTTTCACGATCTCGAAACGCCAGCGAAGGGTCCCGCGATTATGAAACGCGAGACCCTTCACTCCCTACGGTCGTTCAGAATGACATAACATGAAACGTCAACACAACCTAGTCTCGCCGTCCGATTGTCAAAAATGAGCGGCTCTTTCAGAATTTGGGCGTAATTCCTAATGGTTTTCGTGACGCCGTTATCGAAACCTGCTGCGGTCTTCATAATTTCCGCCTACAATTCCGCCCTTGACACTATGAACTCCCGGACGAACTTCTTATCTAAATCCTTATTACGTCTAGTGAAGGCTTGAGTTTGCACGTATTCAAGCACTAAGGATTGAAATGCCGCTAACTTACAACTACTCTCTTCTCTCCCACCATCATCAATCCCAACTCCTCAATCGTAATATCATCATTGTTGACGATGCCCATGATCTCGCCACCGAAGAGCACGACGATGCGGTCGGACAGGGCTTTGACCTCGTCCAGATCTTCGGAGATGAGCAGCGTGGCCAGACCCTCGGAGCGCTGTTTGAGTAACTGATTGTGGATGTACTCGGTGGCGCCGATATCCACACCACGGGTAGGCTGGGCAGCGATGAGCACTTGCGGGTTGCGGGCCAGTTCACGTGCCAAAATCAATTTCTGGATGTTACCGCCGGACAAGTTTTTGGCAGGGGTATCACTACTGGGCGTTTTCACGTTAAAGTCTGAGATCAGTTGGCGGGCGTGCTCGGCAATGTACTTGAAATTGAGAAAAATACCGTTGCTGTAAGGCTTACGCCCGTGATCCTGCAGAATGAAATTCTCTGCCACAGAGAAATCCTTGACTACGCCGTCATACATGCGCTCTTCGGGGATGTATGAGAGGCCGATGTCGTACATTTGTGTTGGCAACAGGTTGGTTACATCTCGCCCTTCCAGTGTGATAGTACCCTCTAGTACCTCGTGGAGCCCGGCGATGGTACGGGCCAACGGACGCTGGCCATTGCCCGACACGCCCGCTACACCCACGATTTCACCGCTCTGAATCTCGAAGCTAGCGTTCTTGAGGATGGTTTGGCCATCTTCATTCTCGGCACTGACATTATCGATCTTGAGGCGGACATCGCCGATCTCTCGCGCTGGCCTCACTCGCTCCATCAGCACTTCTCGCCCTACCATCATATTGGCGAGATCAATTTTTGTGACATCGACGGTCTGCACCGTGCCAATGGCGCTGCCATCTCGTAACACAGTTACCCGATCGGTCAGGGAGGTTATCTCGTCCAGCTTATGCGATATGAAGATCAAGGCATGGCCATCCGCCGCCATCTGCCTGAAAATCACAAAAATATCATCCACTTCCTGGGGTGTCAGCACGGCTGTAGGTTCATCCAGCACCAGCAGCGCCGCCCCCCGGTACAGCGCCTTGATGATCTCCACCCGCTGCCGTTCGCCCACCGCAAGCTTAGAGATGATGGCGTTAGGCTCTACTTGCAGGCCGTATTTGTCGGCCAGCTCGCGAATCCGCCCCGAAACCACATCCAAATCCATGCGCGGCTCGCGCGAAGATTTTAGACCTAATGCCACGTTTTCGGCCACGGTGATGTTGTCTACGAGCATAAAATGCTGGTGGATCATGCCGATGCCGTAGTTGATCGAATCCGTGGGGGAATCGATTTGGATCGGATTACCGTTGAGGAAGATTTCACCCTCTTCCGGCTGATAGAGACCGTAGAGGATCTTCATCAACGTGCTTTTTCCTGCGCCGTTTTCACCCAACAGGGCGTGGATTTCCCTGGCCTTCACATCGAAATCTACGTGATCGTTAGCCAAAACGCCGGGGAATCTCTTGACGATACCCTTCATTTCCAACGATTCGATGCGTGGTAATCCGGAAGGAAGAAGGTTGTTTTCGGTCATGAGAATAGCCTCTTGGGTGAGGGAGGGAGTTGCGAAAATATGTTAGGAACTCAACAGAATTTTGGATTGCGAATTGGTCAATGCCAATTAATTTGTGTTCGGGTTTCGGTTAGCACACGTCCTTTGCGGATCACGTACCGCCTGTCGGGTTGGTGGCGCAGGGCTTCGACTGCAGAACGTGCATCCAAAACAACGAGGTTGGCTTCGGCGCCGACGCGGATGCCGTAATCAGACAGTGGCCACAGTTTAGCGGCGTTGTAGCGGGGCATGTCGAAGGCGGCTTGGATTTCGCCGGGCGCGCCCAAATGGGCGGCATGAGCGGTGATCAGCGCCACTTCCAGCGGGTCCATTTTTCCGAACGGATAAAACATGTTCTGCACGTCATCCTGACCACAGGCGACGTTGATGCCCGCTTCCAGCAACTCTTTGATACGGGCGATGCCGCGGGGCTTAGGGTGGGAATGCCCGCGCCCTTCGAGCATCAGATTGATGGGCGGGTTTGGGATGATGTGGATGCCAGCACGCTGTATCTTATCTATCACACGCTCCGCCAGCCTATCATCCCAGGCCGACATGGCGCAGCAATGCCCCGCACACACCCGACCCTGCCAGCCGGTCTCCAGCGTTTTATCGGCCAGAAGTTCCAACGAGTGCCAGTACGGGTCGTCGGTCTCGTCGATATGCATATCCACATCAGCATTGTAGGTCTGGGCGATCTCAAAAGCGATCTCGATGTGTCGAGCGGCATCATCCATGTTCCGCTCGCCGTGAGGCATGCCGCCAACCAGATCACAGCCATTTTCCATGGCCTGCCACATCATAGCCACCGCTTCGGGGTTACGGGCCATGCCTAATTGCGGAAAAGCGACAAGTTGAATATCAATGATATCCTTGTAGGCTTCACGTGCTGCGGCCACACCATCGAGGATGCTCAACTTGGCGATGTGGTCGATATCGACATGGCTGCGCAGCCAAAGCACACCGTTGGCCACTGCCGAGCGAATGACTCGGCCCGACCGTTCCACAATGTCCTCGACCGTGAGATCATGCTTGACCCGCGCATAAATCTCGATAGCCTCACCCAACGTGCCACTTTGGTTGATATAGCCATCCCAGAGATAGGCATTTTCAAGATGAAAGTGGGACTCAACAAAGGGCGGGGATATCATCTTCCCTGCGGCGTCTATCTCCCGGGCGCCAGAAGGCAATCCGCCCGCAGCGACAGCGCTGATCACATCGCCCACGATGCCGACTTCGAGTGGTTCACCGGTTATGTCGGATATGCCATTGCGGATAACGAGGTCCATGGAAAGCCTGAGGATTGAGGACTGAAGATTGAAGATTGTGTGAAGGATACAGCAAAATAGAATCTTCTCAATAAGTAGGGACGCACCCTTGCGGTCGCCCGTTGGGCAGGCGCAAGACCGTGCCCTTACCCCGAATTATTGAGAGGATACCCTGTAAAGTAGACAAGAAACAAGTAAATAAGGGAGTTCGGCATCTGTTTCATCAATTGCCTTGTCTACTTATTTACTTATTCACTTGTCTACTTATTCACTTGTCTACTTATTCACTTGAAGCTAATGATTTGCTACCGTGGATCAATCACGATCTCGATGGAACCGTCGATGATGCCCTGCTCGATCTCCTTGGCGATCTCGATTGCTTCCGCGGGTAGGTTGTCGTTGTAGATCATCTTCTGGCCGCCGTTGGCGAGCGTTAGTTGCAGCACTCGGCCACCCGGTTCACCGGCCTGGTTCGAAGTGATGATCTCCAGCAGGGTGGGTTGCCAATCGTACAGCACTGTCGCCACCACGATTTCCGGGGCCAGCGGTGTTTGATCGGCGGCAATACCCATCCAAGGAATACCCTTTTCCTTGGCGACGCCGATGGCGCCCACCACTTGCTGCGATGAACCGGTAAGAACATCGGCTCCGGCCTGGATATGGGTGTTGGCTGCCTCAGCCGCCAGGGCTGTGTCGCCAAAGGAGCCGGTAAAGGAAACGTTCACTTTGATGTCCGGGTTGGCATCGCGCACGCCGGCCAAGAAGCCATCCACATGCAGCTTAGCATCGCCGGCATCCACTGGCCCTACCAGACCGATGACGCCGGATTCGGTGAGGTTAGCTGCCAGTACGCCTGTGACATAACCGCCCTCTTCCGCACGTGGCTCATAAGCGAAGATATTCTCGACACCCTCTTCAGCACCTGTGTTGATGGTCGTTCCCCAGGCAAAGCTGGTGTCGGGATAGTCTGGAGCGATCTCGAACAGCGTTGTGCCGTATTGAGCGCCATGGGAGATCACGAGATTGTAGCCAGCATCGGCGTAGTCACGGATGGCGGAGGCAGCATCGGTCACGTTCCACATGTTCTCGGTGTAAGCGACCTCGAAGACATCTTCCCCGTACGCGGCCTGCAACTCCAACAGCGAATCATACATCGACTGGCTCCAGGAGAGATCGGTGATGGTGCTAGGCAGCAGTACTGCGATACGAACAGGATCTATGTCAGGCATTTCATCATTTGCCATGTCCATCGATTCACCGCTGATGACGGCCATCACGTCGATTGCCCCATTCACGATCTCGTCTGCCGCGGCATGGGCAGTGGCGACTGCGTCAGCGTCGATACCATCTGCGTAATTCATGACCAGACCTTCATTCTTCAGGGTTAGGGCATAGACTGTGCCACCATACTCGCCAGCCTGATGTTTTTTGATGATATCGGCGAGCACGCCTTCCCAGTCATAGAGCTGGGAGGCCACCACGATGTCAGGGGCAAGAGGGCTTTGATCGGATTGAGTGCCCATCCAGGGGATACCCTTGTCTTTTGCAACGCCAATAGCCCCTACCACCTGCTGTGCCGACCCGGTAAGGATATCGGCTCCGGCAGCGATGTGGGTGTTAGCCGCTTCCGCCGCCAGGGCTGTGTCGCCGAAGGAACCGGTGTAGCTGACGTTCACCTGGACATCAGGATCGGCATGCGCGGCGCCGGCTAAGAAACCGTCGATGTAGAGCTTGGCATCGCCCGCTTCAACAGGTCCCACCACGCCCAACACGCCTGATTCACTTAGATTTGCTGCCAAGACGCCATTGATAAAACCACCTTGTTCGGCGCGAGCTTCGTAGGCAAAGATGTTGTCGAGGCCCTGTTCGGCGCCGGTATCGGTGGCGGTACCCCAGGCGAAGCTGGTATCGGGGAAGTCAGGAGCGATCTCGAACAATGAGGTGCCATATTGCGTTCCATGGGCGATGACGAGATCGTAGTCATCATCGGCGTAGTCACGCAGGGCCGCTGCAGCATCGGTAACATTGAACATGTTCTCGGTAAAGGCGATCTCGAACATCTCTTCGCCACCGGCCTGTTCTTGCAGACTGGCTAGGGCGTCGTAGATTGCTTGGCTCCAGGCCAGGTCGGTGATGGTGCTGGGCATGACGATGGCAACACGCACAGCATCCATGCCAGACACATCGGCTTCGGCAGAGACATCTTCGACGGCCTCTTGCGCCGGTTCTTCGGTCTTGACCTCTGGTTCAGGTGCGGCCTGTTCAGGCTCAGCGTCACCGCCGCCGCAGGCAACCAGCAACAAACTGAGAACCAGCAAGGTGGTCAATAGCCATAGTTTCGATTTCATCTGTTTTCTCCTCGTGAAGGGTTGAGTGGATATGAAAAGGTCAAAGATTCAAAATTCAAGATTGAAGAGGGACGAATCATAGAGCGCTGCCTTTATCCTCAAACCTAAATCATTAATCATCATATACATTTTATGTTTCACCTCGTTCGAACGGTTTCGTCAACGCTGCCGGTTGCAAGGCCCGCCGGAAGGGTAACGCCAGGGCCACAATCGTCAGCAAATAAGGGAGCATAACGGCCACGTCTGAGGGAATCGGCAGGTCGAGGACCTGCGCCCAAAGCTGGAGCGAGTTAATCGTGCTGAACAGGAGCGCCCCGATCAGCACCCCAAGGGGACGCCAACTGCCGAAATAGACCAGGGCTACGGCGATAAAGCCTATGCCGTTGGTCATATTCTCTTGGAAAATGCCGAGCAGGGAGATGGAGAGCGATGCGCCGGCGACGCCCGCCAGGGCAGATCCAAACATAACCGAAGCATAGCGCACGGCCGTAACGCTGACGCCCAGGGAATCGGCGGCCTCGGGAGTTTGCCCGACAGCGCGGATTTTTAGACCCCATGTGGTTTTGTTTAGAATCCACAATGAGATGGGGACAAGAGCGTAAGCGATGTAGGTGAGGATGCTGTGGTTGAAGAATACCGTGCCAACGATGGGGAGGTCGGCCAGACAGAAGGAACCGAAACAGAACCGGAGTTCGGAGAAGCCATCCACTCCCTCGACTGTCCCCAGCATCGTCTTGAAGAGCAGGCTGGACATGCCCAGCCCAAACATGAACAGGCCGATACCACTGATGCCTTGCTCTGCCTGAAAGGTGATGCTAACCACCGACATGATCAACCCCATGAGGAGACCGACGACGAGTGCTGCTAATACACCCAGCCAGGGGCTGCCCGTTTGAAAGGTGGCGTAAAAACCGAAGAAAGCGCCCATCAGCATAATGCCCTCGACGCCCAAGTTTAAGACACCTGATCGTTGGCCAAACATCTCGCCGATGGCAGCAAAGAGGTAAGGTGTCGCCAAACGAATGCCTGAGTGAGCGATTCCCAAAATGATGGCTAAGATAGTCAGTTCTCCGGTCATGCGCTCACCTCCGCTGTGGGTTGGGTGGAGACAGTATCTGGGTCGTTGTCATCCCCTGGGTCGGCATCCACCGCAATCCGGCGATTTTGGCGTTTGCGTACGAAGTAATCGGTGCTCACAACGAAGAGCACCACCAATCCCAGAAGCGCCACAGTCAGCACCTGGGGCACCTGCATTGCCCGTTGCATTTTGTCTCCACCCACTAACAATCCCGCAAAAAGAATCGAGGAAGGGATGATTCCCAATGGGTGCAACTTTCCGAACAGGGCGGCGACGATACCGGTAAAACCGTAGCCTGCCGAGACTGCTGTTGGCTCGAACATGCGGTGGTGTAGCCCTAATATCTCTACCGCTCCGGCCAGACCGGCAAAAGCGCCGCTCAATGTCATCGACAACACCATCGTGCGCTTGACATTGATACCGGCGTAACGGGAGGCGTGGAGGTTGAGACCTACGGCACGGATACGATAGCCAATGGTCGTGCGCCACAGGAAGATGTACACCAAAATCGCCATGATCACGGCAAAGATGAAGCCGCTATGCAACCGCGTCGGTTCCGCTAAAACACCGTAGATTTCTCCCAAATACCCTTCTAAGCCCATATCTTGCGCCCGTTCGGTAAATCCCAACGACTGGGCGATATCGGTGAAGCGGGGCAAATCCACCTCTTTTGGTAGACGGGCAGAATGGGGGATGTTGGTACCTGCCTCTACTTCCGCAGGGTCGATCATCGGCCCGCGCAGCAGGAAATAGCCCACTTGAATGGCGATCTGGTTCATCATGATCGTGCTGAGGATCTCGTTTACCCCCAACTGCGCTTTGAGGTAGCCCGGAATCGCACCCCAAATGCCTCCCATCAGCGCTCCCCCCAGCAAACCGATGATGATCACCATCACACCAGATATGCGATCACCCAGAGCAATGCCCAAATAGGTAGTAAATAGTGCCCCAACGATAAGCTGCCCTTCTGCGCCGATGTTAATCATACCACCCCGGAAAGCAATGGCGATGCCCAGGGCGACTAGCATGAGGGGAACAGACTTGACCAGGGTATCGGCCAGGCCGTTTTTGTTCCCAAACGCCCCGAACAACATCGACCGATACGCCTCCAATGGATTCTCGCCAAGGAGAAGGAGTATAATGCCCCCGATCGCAAAAGCAGCCAGTACGGCCACAAAGGGTAGCAACGCGTCAACAAGACGGTCGATAAACTGACGATTCATTGGCGGATCCTTGAAGATGTGGGCGGTAGCGGTTTGGAAACCCTACGTGCGAACTCGATTGGATTGCACAATAAGTGCCGAGTATACCACGTGGTCTAAGAAACACTAGATCGAGAGAGAAACTGAACCGGCTAATTTTGACATGCCAGGGCCGCAAAACAGCTTGTTCGCAAGGCTCATAAGCCTTGTGAACAAGCGATGTGAATGTTGCGTTACGCTTCGCTATAGCCCTCACTGAAGATATCGACCATGAGTTTGGGATCGCCCAGGGGATACAAGATCGGGCAGGTGCAGCCGTTGTCCATGTATTGTCGTACCTTGGCTTTGACCTCGTCCGGCGAACCACTGGCCGTACACATCTGCACCACGTCGTCCGGGACCAGATGCATGGCGTTCTCGATCTCCTCGTCGGTGGCCGGCCAGGTCAGCACCTGGTGGATCTCGTCCAGCAAATCCTGGCTCACACCACTGGCTTTCATCAAATGTGGTTGTTGGCCCAGATACTGCGTCATCATCTTGCGAGCGCCATTCAGCGCTTTTTTGCGATCGTTATCCACGGAGCAGATCATCAGTTGTGGCCGGTCGATATCATCGATGGATCTACCCGCCTTTTTGGCGCCCTTTTCCAGAGCATCCATTGCCTGCAGATTGTAGTCGGGATGCACCAGGTAATTTAGCACGGCCCCATCCGCGATCTCGCCGCTCATCTCCATCATCTTCATACCGGTGGCGCCAATGTAGATGGGTACGTTGCGTGGTTCCTTGCGTCCGTGTACGACATCGAGTTGAATGCCGTCCACATAATGAAACTCGCCATGGAAGGTGACATTCTCCATGTTGAGCAGGCGGCGCAACACCTCGACCGTTTCGCGCATCGCTGAAAGGGGCTTGCGGCGCTTGATGCCTACTTTGCTTGCCAGCGGATCCCACCAAGCGCCGATGCCACAGATAATGCGGTCAGGGGCCAGATCGTCCAATGTGAGGAAAGTGGCAGCCAGCAAGCCGATATTTCGGGTCCAGTTGTTGGTGACACCGCTTCCCACCTTCAGGGCGCTGGTGTGCGAAGCAAAGGCCGCCATGGGCACGATGGCATCGCGTACCAGACGGCTTTCCGCCTGCCAAACGGCTTCGAAGCCTTTGGATTCGGCGTACTTGCAGAGTTCGATGCCCTCGGTAATCTCGTGGGCATCCTGTAGATAGATGGCCATTCGGTCCTGTGCCATGGTGTGCCTCCGTAGGTAAAGAGTGGTTAGGAGATGAGATGTCAGTGCGTGGTGCGTGGTGATAATTATAACGGAATGGTTATTAGACGCGCTATTACAAGCGGGCCAGCGCCTCTTTGATCAATTCTAGGGCTTTGAGCAGATTTTCTTCGGAGTTGGCGTAGGAGAGTCTCAGGAATCCCTCGCCGAATTCTCCGAAGCAGGTGCCTGAAAGGAGAGCGATTCCCGCTTCCTGCAATAGATAGTCGGCCAACTCTTGGCTAGAACGACCTGTGCCTTCGATGTTGGGGAAGACGTAAAACGCGCCTTTAGGCATCAGGCACTTGAAGCCGGGGATATCATTCAACCCGGCTACGATCAGATCTCGACGCCTGCGGAAGGCTTCGACCATGTCTGTTACAGCTTCCTGAGGTCCGGTGATTGCCTCGACACCCGCCATCTGTGTAAACGCGGCCGTGCATGAGTTGGAATTCACCATGAGTTTAGTGATCTGCTGGGCCAGATCAACCGGCATAACGCCGTAGCCCAGCCGCCAGCCGGTCATGGCATAGGTCTTGGAGAAGCCGTCGAGGATGATGGTCTGCTCGGGCATGCCGGGAGTGGCAGTGATGCTGGCGAATTCACCGCCATATAGCATACGGCTGTAGATCTCGTCGGAGAGGACGGGGATATTGCGGGTCAGGGCGACATCGGCCACTTGGACCAGGTCCTCGGCCGAGATTACGCCTCCGGTGGGGTTGGCCGGTGAGTTGAGGATGATGAGCTTGGTTTTGTCGTTTACCAGGCTGCGCAACTCATCCACATCGAAACTGAATTCATTCTCCATGCCCAAGCGCAATGGCACCGGCTTGGCGCCCACAAAATTGATCATGGATTCGTAAATGGGGAAGCCTGGGTTGGGGTAGATCACTTCATCGCCTGCGTTGCAAAGGGCCAGCAAGGCGAAAAACATGATCGGCTTGCCGCCCGGGACCACCACAACTTGGTCGGGATGCACCGAGATGTTGCGAGTGAGCGAGATTTCGCTGGCAATAGCTTCGCGCAGAGACAGGATGCCACTGGCAGGCGTGTAATGCGTGTGCCCCTGTTGCAGGGCCTGGACACCGGCTTCGACGATATTGGCAGGCGTATCGAAGTCAGGCTCGCCGATTTCCAGATGGATGATTTCTTTCCCCTGTGCTTGTAGGGCTTTGGCTTTGGCCAGGACTTCAAAAGCTGTTTCTGTGCCCAGACGGGACATTCGAGTTGCAAGGATCATGTGCTTCTTCGATTAATTGCGTGAGTTTACAATTTGAGCGTTGGGGATTGAGATTGGAGATCAGAGATTTTCGTTTACCCAGCAGCTTGTCGGAAAAGTCATCAGGACGCAGATATTCAAGGATACTCCTTGGGTTTCACAGCGAAAATCAGCGTTAATCCGCCTTGACCCGTGTCCTGAAAGCCTTGAGGGCGCCTTCTCCGACAGACTCTCTAGACAGGTATTAATCCCCAATCTCTAGTTTCGACGTTTCACTCTACGTTTCTTCATTTTCATAGGCAACTTGCGGCGGCGAACGCCATCGTATTGGTACAGGGCGTTGGCTACAGCACCGGCGGTGGGTACCAGGCCGATTTCACCCACACCTTTGGCGCCGTAGGGGCCATAGGGATCGGGTACTTCCACACCAATGACTTCGAGCTCCGGCATCTCTTTGGCCCGGAGAATACCGCATTGGCGCAGGCGCGTGCTCTTGGGGCGGCCATTCTCCATCACCAGTTCCTCGCTGATGGCATACCCCAGACCCATGTGTAGCGAACCCTCGATCTGGCCTTCGAATAACATGGGATTGAATATCTTGCCGGCATCATGCGCCGCCGTGATCTTCGCCACCTGGCCATCATTGTCCAATGTCACCAATTGCGTGGCATAGCTGTAGGAATAATGCGTGTAGACCTTCTCGACCATGGCGCCGGGCTTGGTTGTCCAATCGACCACCCACTCACCGCGGTAGCGCTTGCCCACGAGATCTGCCAAGGCGTTGTCCTGCAGATCTCGTTTCAGGTCTTTGCAGGCGTCGATCAGTGCGTTCCCTACCAGTGAAGTGGCCCGAGAAGCGGTTGTCATCCCCGCCTCTTGTTCTGCGGCCGTATCGATCCGCACTTCCACAATGGCAGGGTCGATACCCGTCTCGTTGGCCAGCACCTGCGTGGCGATGGTGTTTACACCTTGGCCCATTTCTGTCCAACCATGATCGATGATGATCTTATCGGGCGCGACTATGGTGATCTCGGCCGAGGCCGCGTCTGGCATGCCGTTGCCGATGCCGGTGTTCTTGATGCCGCAAGCGATGCCGGCGTACCTGGCCGCATAAAACGCATCTTTGACGGCCAACAGAGTCTCTCTCGCCCCGGCTCCACTTTCGATGACCTGGCCGGTGGCGGTCATGTCGCCATCCTGAATGGCATTATCATATCGGAATTGCCAGCGATCGAAATTGCCTTGCTCGCACAGATCGTCGATGCAACTCTCCAGGGCAAAGGCCGCCTGGTTGACGCCGAAGCCGCGCATGGCTCCGCAGGGCACATTGTTGGTATAAACAGCGATAGCCTCGACATCGGTTACAGGCACGCGATAAGCGCCGGTGGCATGTCCGGCCGAGCGTTCCAACACTTTCATACCCACAGAGGCATAAGCGCCGGTGTCGCCGATGAACTTCGCTTTCACAAAGGTGATCTTGCCTTCAGCATCGCAGCCCACAGCATAATCCATCCAGATGGGATGCCGTTTTGGATGCATAAGGATCGATTCGTCCCGCGTCAGCTTGAACTTGACCGGCAGCCCCAAAACAGTCGCAGCCAGCGCCGCATGCCCTTGTACTGACAGATCTTCCTTTCCACCGAAACCACCGCCGTTGGGCGCCAGGATCACGCGCACCTCCTCCTGCGACACGCCCAACAACTTGGCGATCTGGATGCGGTCGTCATACACGCCCTGGCTTTGAGAGAGTACTTCCACCCCTTGGTCGCTGGGAAAGGCGATGGCCGCTTCTGGTTCCATATAGCCATGCTCGATCCATTGTGTTTCATAGATGCCGGAAGAGATGTATGCGGAATTCGCCATCATGACATCGATATCGCCCCGGTTTGTGACAGTCGATGCCAGGATATTACCCGCTTCGTGTATATGAGCAGCCTCCGGTTTCATGGCCTCGTGCATATCGATGACCGGATCTAACACCTCGTACCCGACCTCGATCAGTTCGACAGCCACACGAGCGATGGCCTCGGTTTCGGCTACAACCATTGCTAAGACATCCCCCACATAGCGCGTGATCTCCCCCTCTGCTACCATCAGGGGCCAATCCTGGCGGATCAGACCGATCACTCGCTCGCCGGGCACATCCTCAGCTTTGAAGACGCGTACGACGCCCTCGACTCGCTCTGCGGCACTGCTGTCGATAGCCAGAACCCTGGCCCGAGGATGGTCGCTGAATCTCAAGGCGCCGTGCTTCATTCCCGCCAGGCGGATGTCATCCACATACTTGTGTTGGCCCAACACCAGATCTTGCGCCCTATACTTGGGGTGGCGAGTGCCGATCTTGCCGTTACCCTGTGGCGCTGGCAGGCGCTCTTGCGTGCGGATCGCCTCCGCCGCGCACTGCACCGCCTCGATGATTTTCTTGTAGCCGGTGCAGCGACAGAGATGGGGCGTTAGCGCCTGTTCGATCTCGCCACGAGAAGGATCAGAATTACGGTTAATCAAGGCGTTGGACTGCATGACAATGCCTGGAATGCAGAATCCACACTGCACGCCTCCTTTAGAGACAAAAGCATTGGTGAAAACTTCCTGCCTGTATTCACCCAGCCCCTCGGTGGTCGTCACTTGCCCATCGCCCACTTTTTTCATTGGCGTCACACAAGAGAGCACGGCCTTGCCGTTGAGATCGACCGCGCAACAGCCGCAAGCTGCCTGGGGCGAACAACCATCTTTGGGCGAGATGATCCCTTCCTGCTCACGCAAATAGGTCATAAGCGACAGATCAGGATCGCCGTCGAAGTGCTTGGTTTGGCCGTTGAGCGTGAAATCCATGTGTGGCTCCTGTGGTCGCGTGGTCGTTTTGTCGCGTGGTCGTTTGGTCGCGTAGTCGGCGGTCGTTTTGTCGCCTG
>PIVW01000598.1 GCA_003353825.1 Chloroflexota bacterium | reverse complement strand
GTGAACGGATACGACTTCGCCTACTTTCTCGGCGCCGCGCACACCTGCTTCAAGCGCTGCTTTTACGGCGGCCACATCGCCACGAACGATGGCAGTGACATAACCTCCGCCGATCTTCTCGTAGCTTACGAGTTCGACGCGCGCCGCTTTTACCATGGCATCTGAGGCCTCGACCATGGCTGCAAAGCCACGAGTTTCTATCATTCCTAATGCATCTGTCATGAAAAATGCTCCTTTGGGCATATTCGCTAAGAGAGTGTATCTATTTTCGGCTTAATTTGATTTAACATCGATCAGGTTTGAGAACTTGCTAGGAATCGCTACTTCCAGGTGTGATAGCACTGACAACAGTATCAATATCATTTTCGGTTGATTCTAAAGGTTTGGGTCTTTCTGAATTCTCGTGGCTCCTACTAAAAAGGCGTGGTTAGCTCAACCAACACGCAACGCGTGTTTTCATTACTCGGACTTGCTCTTCTGCTCGGGATCCCGGCCAGATATCCCTTCGATCGCGGAGACAGCCGCGCCATAGCCCGCCATAATATCTCGCTCGTCGCCCCCAAGATAAATCCGGCCAAAGGAACCGTAAGCCCGGACTTCGAGGATGTTAATGTTGGCAGCTTTTTCGGCTTCATTGGCAGCCAACGCCGCATACGCAGCCGGCGTTACCTCCATAACATAAAGTGTTTGTCCGGCGATTAACATGTGGCCATGGCGCATGCGATTGACAAGCTGCACTTGCAGGCCATCGACATTGCGAATAATCTGGCTGGAGATGACTTTGGGCTTGATTCGGTCTTCTTCGTGTAGTCCTAGGGCCTCCAAAACGGCTGTTCCGGCGGCTCGTACGTCCCCCTGTGATGGGGCATGGATCTCCAATAAGCCGTAAAGCCGCTCGACGATCTGCATACCAGGACGTACGCCGGTGGCCTTGATAGCGATGTCGGTAATGCGGTTTATTTCGATGCCCGGTGAGATCTCGATCCAAAGAGAGGCGTCCCCAACCAGAGGTAGGAATCCCCGGGCGACAGTGCCCAGAAATGCTGCGTGTTGGGGTTGGAGACTATCGAGAAAAACATAGGAGCGTAAATCGATTGACATAAGTTATGCGTCCTTAGCAGTATTGTTGGTTTGTTCAAATAGGGCTCGTTCTTGTGCCATGTTGCGATTCTTGCGAATGATGATGAGGGCGCCAATAATGATGAGAAGAAAAAAGGCGCCGCAGACGAGCAACGGTAAATTAGCCCAGAGTGAAATGGGCAAATCGTTCGGTATTACTGATTCAGGGGGTAGGGGAGTGATAAGTGAGATAACCAGAACGGGTAGCATTGTGTTTGCCCGAGATCGGCTACTGGCAGGCATGATGTCTAGACTGTCGAGCGACCTGTCGCTTGCTGAACGATTTTTATCCCTGCGCTGGCGCCCAGGCGGGTAGCGCCGGCCTGGATCATGGCTTCGGCATCGGCTGCATCTTTGATCCCACCAGATGCCTTGACACCCATATCGGCGCTCACCACGCGGCGCATCAGTGCCACATCGGCGACGGTAGCGCCTCCGTTGGAGAAACCCGTGCTGGTCTTGACAAAATCGGCGCCGGCGGCCTGACTGAGCACGCAGGCTTCTACTTTCTCTTCGTCGGTCAAGAGCGCGGTCTCGATAATGACCTTGACTACAGCTCCACCAGCAGCCTGTACGACACCTGCGATGTCTCGCTCGACACAGGGGTATCTCTTGCTCTTTAGCAGGCCGACGTTGATAACCATATCGATTTCTTGGGCCCCTTCCGCGACACTTTGTGTGGCCTCGTAAGCTTTTACTTCCGCCAAAGTCGCTCCCAGTGGGAAACCAATGACTGTACAGACCAGGGGGTGGGCGCCGGTAAGTAATTCGGCAGACAGTGGTACCCAAGAAGGATTCACACAGACGGACGCGAAGTTGTGTTGTTTCGCTTCCTCACATAGTTGTCGGATTTGGGCCTCTGTAGCATCTGCTTTGAGTAGTGTGTGGTCAATGGCGCCTGCGATGTCTTTTGCCACATTGCCAATACCCAGGCGAGCAGACAAACGGCTGGCGCCGGCGGCAACGAAGCTCCTGGCAGTATCAGGGCTCGATGAGACACAATGCCCGTTGCACTGCGGGCTGCAAGTAGAACAGTTCGTACGCACGGCGGTGGCTGGATAGGCCGCCATAACTTCTTGTGTGATGATATCAACCAATTGGTCGAGGCTGTATTGCTGTAGAGTCACGATAAATGTGAAATAATGCTTTGTGGGAGGGATCATGAATCGCAGTGATCCCAGGAGTTATGATTAGAGTTTACTTTTTACTAAAACGATTCTCAACCGCCGTGATTTTGTCGACGCGCCGGGCATGCCTAGCGCCACCCCAAGGCGTTGCTAACCATGTCTTGACAATCTCTCTGGCGGCATTGACACCTATTAGCCCGGCGCCTAATGTCAGAACATTGGCGTGGTTGTGTTCACGGGCATTGCTAGCAGTGCTGACATCGTAGCACATGCTGGCTCGAATACCGGGTACCTTGTTCGCCGTCATACAAGAGCCGATACCGGCGCCATCGATAACGATTGCAGCTATACAACGACCTTGGGACACTGTACTGGCAGCGGCATATGCAAAATCTGGATAGTCGACAGATTCGTTACTGTGTGTGCCCAGATCGACTACCTCGTATCCCAATTCCTTAAGGTAAGGTTTGAGTAGTTCCTTTAGTTGGTAGCCACCATGGTCGGCGGCCAGGGCGATTGCACGCTGGCTGTTGCCCGTAGGTGTGGCCGCAGATGTGTCACCTTGGCGGTTGAGCAAAATATTGCGCTCACGTGCCGCATCGATAGCCAATGGTGTGACTAACGTATCTGCTGAAATATCTAATGCGCTATGGCGGGGAAGGTCCATAATTGCTTTGGCGTCGATGATGTTTCGACGAGATTGCGCAGGCACAGGCGCCGCCGTGTTCTTATCGAGCCGCTCCAAGCTACGCTTTACCAATAAGCGGATATCAGCCTCGCTGGGTACTGCACCCTTACGCTGTTCTGAACTCATCCCTCAGGCTCCAATGTGTAGTGTTCGAGGATGCCGAACTCAGCGAAACCTGGAAATTGCGGCTCGCAGCCGGCGGCCAGTGGATTGTCGATTTTGATAATACCGGCAAGGGGATCGGAAGTGGTTCTGATCAGATAGCTCCGTTCATAGGCTTCGCATTCAACAACACCAAGGCACCGACCATGGCGGGCCATGTAGTCCAGGCCGCGGTCGATGC
>PIVW01001306.1 GCA_003353825.1 Chloroflexota bacterium | reverse complement strand
AACTTGATTCAGGCCTTTGTGCGGAACGTGGGAACCTGTCGTCCCGATGTTAAGGGAGAAACGCAAGTGGTGGCCCCACAAGCGTGAGAGTACCGAGGCGGGACACGGGGGCGGAACAACCCGTAGTAGTGTTGAAGTCTGTGTAATGCAGATGGAGCGAAGGGGTTGTGCTGTCTGGTTTTAGCGATGCGGTCAACCAGAGATGGGAGGAGCCTATTACTGAAACAAAGCCGTTTAGTATTTCCAAGCAAGTAGTCTGGGAAGCCTATCGTCGGGTAAAGGCGAACCAAGGGGCTGCGGGAGTCGATGGGCAGTCGGTCAAGGATTTTGAGATCGGTCTTAAGGACAATCTTTATAAGATCTGGAATCGGATGTGCTCGGGGAGTTATTTTCCGCCGCCGGTACGCACGGTAGATATTCCCAAAAGCGATGGGAGATCCAGAAGGCTGGGTATACCAGCCGTATCGGATCGCGTGGCGCAGATGGTGGTCAAGATGTACCTGGAGCCCGAGGTAGAGCCGATCTTTCACCCGGATTCTTATGGTTACATATCAGGGAGATCAGCACTGGATGCAGTTGGCGTGGTTCGCAAAAGGTGCTGGTGGTACGACTGGGTGATCGATCTGGACATAAAGGGGTTCTTCGATAACATTGACCATGAGCTGATGTTGTATGCGGTGAAGAAGCATACGGACAGCAAGTGGATGTTGCTCTACATCGAGAGATGGCTGAAAGCTCCGGCACAATTGGCGGATGGCAGCCAAATCGAAAGAGAGCAGGGCACGCCCCAAGGGG
>PIVW01001305.1 GCA_003353825.1 Chloroflexota bacterium | reverse complement strand
CTACTGCATCGACACTGTGCAATTCAATTCGTATGGGACCAGCGATTGCCGGGGGCATATCTTCAGGTGGGGGTTCCGGCACAAAGCCTTGGGCAAAGGCTGCCGGAACAAGCAGAAACAGCAAGCAGAAGCTAAGGCAGAGACTCGTCGTATATAGTTTCAATTTCATGATCTCCTCCATAAAACTTATGAGGGCCGGCATTGCCACATCACTACCGCCGACAGCAGAGTGGCAGATGAAATATAGGCTTAGCAGAGATGGCAATAAGGGTCTGCGCCTTTATCCGAGATACGACAATGCAGGCTTTTCGTCTTTCAAACTGTTTCAGTTCCCCGGGGATACTGTGGTTGACTCTTAAACGATGGGAAAGGCGCTAAGGTTCCATCCATTCGGAGACATGTTCACCTCAAAAAGTTTTGACAATCCCATGCCCCTCGTGTATTCTGTCGCCACCATGAACGGATCATGTTTTCGACGTACAAGATGTGAACTCCTAGCCTGACGAGCAGGGCCCCTTGGACGCGGGACGATTCAAAGATGACCGCCCCCACCAGGCTCTCCACCCGGAGGGCTTTTTTGTTGACCTATACTAACGAAGCCACCCTTCAAACCGACTTAAAATTGTACGCGGATTCACGCCGAAAACGCGGATAAAAAAGGATGAAGTCAGCGTTCATCCATAGGTAACCTTGAATTCGATAAATGCACGAACATCCTTGACCACCCGACCACCCGACCACCAGACCACCCGACCACCAGACCACCCGACCACGCGACCACCCGACCACGCGACCAC
>PIVW01001304.1 GCA_003353825.1 Chloroflexota bacterium | reverse complement strand
CTAGTTATAAGATACAGAGGGCAACAGATCCGTATGGTGTATTTGAGGTTCTTGAGGTTACGCCAGAGCCCTCTCCCGAGAACAGCTACGAGGTTGACGTTGACATTGATCCTGAGCAGAATTACTACTATGAAGTGCTGGGCATTAATGGAAGTGGCGTCGAGGTCTGGCGTTCGGGCCGATTTGGCGTGTTTTCGTTCGCACTCGAACCTGGCAGTTAGGAGACCCGTAACTATTCAGGCAGAGACAGGCTAAGAGGGGCATGATCACTTGCATGCACTAGCAACCAAGCCACTAGCAATCGGCGCCCCTAACTCCTTCAATTTATCGTACTCGATGTGTTCTCAATGCTTTCAATGTAAGCGATAATCGGAGCTGGTCATTCGAAGGCAGAATGGTCATTCGAACGAAGGCAGAATGGTCATTCAAAGGCAGAGGGGAAGATTGAAGACAATTAATCTGTGTAATCTGTGTAATCTGTGGTTGGTTTTGGGCTGACAAGCTATTCTCATGTGGGACCTGTATAGTTACTATGATTAGGCGCTTTGCACAACAATTTCTCCGGTCCCGACCTTTAATTTTAGCTCGGCGCTTGCATCATTACCGACCTCTCCCTCTACTCGTTCGCCCACCACTCTCGATTCGACATCTCGCTGTCTTAACTCAAAATCGATATCGATACTGCCAATCTCGCTCTCGGCATCGATCTTAAAGGCGCTCTCTTTGGGAAGACTGATGTATATGCTGCCCACATCAGTTGTCGTTTTTGTCTCACCATCATTTGTTAGCACGCCTCTGA
>PIVW01000106.1 GCA_003353825.1 Chloroflexota bacterium | reverse complement strand
ATTTCGCGTGGTACGGATTTTTCCCACACTATATCTAGGCGCTTGACACAACCAGCCACTAGGTGTGGGGGAATCATCAACGGAAATTCGTGATCGTCACGCGAAGTCCCAAAGAGCCTTTAATCTTTAACCGGTAAACCAGTAAACCTGAATACCGGGAAATCTGATCGACTGTGCCGTCCTGTTCGCTTCGATGGCACATCCCGGTATTCGGGTATCATGTTATCTGGTCTACAGATACTTCAAGATCTGAATCTGTTGAGAATGTTTAGAGATCAAAGGGATTGTTCGGGACTATCGCCAAAGCCTGGCGGTGTCTGGAAATCGAAATCGAATTGCTTGTGCAGCTCATCCAGATCGAAGGGGAGTTGGTCGAGATCAAATGGCAGGCTATCCAGATCGAATTCTCGGTGGAATTCGAATTGATCCTGACCGTGCGGCATTCGGAAGCGGAACATATCGGGGATAGGCGAGGTACCCTCCTGGAACTGCTCCATCTTCAAGAACAGGCCGATCTCCACGCCCAGGTAGCCTGCCCCAGCTCTGGTGGGATGCTCGCCCAGCGTGACTTCGACTTCGCTGGTTTCTTCCACGCCCTGCTCCTTCACAATCAGGGTGATGGTGGCGCCTGGGGACTTGCTGCTTATCAGATCGACGATGGCTTCGGGAGTGTCGACCTCGTCACCATCGATGGCAACGATAAGGACATCTTCTTGCAAACCGGCTTCAGCGGCGGGACCGTCCGCAACTACGGTGACAACGACGGCGCCCTGTTCGACAATGGTTCCAGGCATATCATCGAAGGGAAGGCCTTCCTTACCAAAGGGGAGGTTCTCGAAGGGTAAGTCTTCGAAAGGCAGGATATCAAAAGGCAGGCCCTCGAAGGGCGTTCCATCCCCCCTGAAGGTTTCTTGGATGGAGATTGGAGCGTATTTGATGCCCAAGAAGGCAACCCCTTCTCGGTCGGGGTGTTCCGCCAGTTCGACACTTACTTGTTCACCCTCTTCTCCTGCTTTGGCGATTTCCAGCATAACCTGGTCGCCAGGATCATACTCTGCGATCAGATCGGCAAGGTCATGCTCGGCATCGACAGCCTGATCCTCCACAGCGATGATGACATCACCGGCCACGAGATCGGCAGCAGCCGCGGGGCTATCTTCGACAACATCGACGATCACAGCCCCTTCTGATAGCCTATCGAATTCTTGTAAACCGGGCACGAATCCACCACCAATCGCAGCCATGGCGTAGGGGGTGAGCCCCAGATACGGCTGGCCGTTACGATCGCCAACCACTACTGTTAATGTGCGAATCTCATCTCCGTGCAGAACTTCGACGTTTACTTTTTCGCTCGGTTCGACTGTATCGAGAGCGCTATGAAGGTCAAACATAGTTTCGATTTCGCTGCCATCGAGCCCTTGCAGGATGTCACCACGTACAATGCCAGCGGCAATTGAAGATTGAAGATTGAAGATTGAAGATTGAAGATATCATCTCGATAATTCGGGGTAGGGGCATGATCTTGCACCTGCCCGACGGACGACCGCAACGATGCGCTCTAACTTATTGAGATGACGCGAGCTGCGTAAGTTATTGAATCCACAGTCCTAAAAGTGATCCAACATAGCCAGTCTAGCGCTGCTCGATGACAGCAGGGTTGTCGTGTTGTTACAGGTTTGTAACATATCCACGCCTCGAAATCACTCAACCGGCGGCGGAAATCGGTGTCGGTGCTCACTCAGGCTGAAATTAATGTCCGATCCCGCGGACGGTGATGAAGCGGCGGGATTCGCGGGATCATCCTCAAGTTTCTGTCGTAGCCTGCGCATATGGACATCAACCGTACGGTCATAGCCTAGATCGCTTTCGTAACCCCAAACCGCTTCTATCATTTGCGAGCGACTGAGAGGCTGTCCGGATGTCGGGCTAGATAACGGAGTAAGCGGAATTCGGTGGGAGTGAGTTCAACGAGCCGGCCTTTGTGCTCCACTTCGAGCCTGCTCATATCCAAAGATAGATCGCCAAACTGGAGCTGCTGGTTATGGTCGGCAGATGCAGCCAGTTCGCCGTAGGCCCGCCGCAACTGTGCTCGCACACGGGATATCACTTCCCTAAGACTGTATGGCTTTACAATATAGTCATCCGCCCCTAATTCCAGTCCCAGTACCTTGTCAACCTCTTCGTCTCTGGCAGTCAGCATCAGAATGGGTTGGCGCTTGCCGTAAGCTCGTAGACGGCGGCACACATCAAGCCCGCTAATGCCAGGAATCTTTATGTCAAGTAAAATCGCGTCAGGATGTTCGCTGTAGGTGAGAGCCAGAGCCTCTTGACCTGTTTTGGCCCAAAACACCTCGAATCCCTCACTATTTAGAGCATACTCAAGGCCACGCGCCACTGCCCTTTCATCTTCGACAATCAAGATTTGGGGTCGGGTCAAAGTTGTCATCTGTCAGCTCCCAGTTTCATATTTTCGGACTTCACTAGCGTATAGCCTACTCGACAGCAATAAGGTAATGGTAGTGGGGTTGCCCACCATAGACTAATTCGATCTCATGTTCGGGGAATTCTGTTGTTAGTTCGTTGGCCAATATCTGTGCCTCTTCGCTTGTAACCGAACCGCCATAGTAAAGTGTAAGAATCTCGGCATCTTGATCTGGATCCAACTGCGACAGCACTTCTTTCACTATATCATTTACAGCGTCACTAGTGCAGCAGAGTTTACCATCGATCAGGCCGATCATATCTCCCACAAAGCACTCAATGTCATCGATAGAGGCATCTCGAACGGCGGTGGTAATCTCGGCCGTATAGATACCTTGGCAGGACGTCGACATGGCTGCCAGATTCTTTTCAGCACTGGCGTCCGCATTAAAGCCCAGCATGGCGGCGATGCCCTGTGGTACCGAGTGGGTCTCAATGACATGGATGCGTTTTGTGGCCAGCGCTGCCGCTTGTCGCGCCGCTAGAATGATGTTTTTATTGTTCGGCAGCAGGATCACATCTTCATGAGGCAGACTATTGGCCGCCTGCAATAACTCCTCTGTCGAGGGATTCATGGTCTGGCCGCCTGTCACGATTGCGCACACACCAAAGCTTTCGAGCACTTTTACCAATCCCTCACCGGAGGCAACGGCAACCACCGCTGAGCAGTCACGAAAAGGGGTTGAGCCGGCGCCAGTGTCGGGGGTAAGCAACGCGATCGAGTCAGGCGCGTTCTCATCCCACTCGCCTTTGCGGCGCAGTGTTTGCAAAGTCATGTTTTCCAAGACGATGTCATCAAGATGGCCCAGGGAAGCGCCGTAACTGAGGAAAGGTCCGGGATCTTCGTGATGGACATGGACTTTCACCACCGTTCCTACACTCCCTACCACCACGCTATCTCCGCCCATGACCAGGAGTTGCTCGCGTATAGCATCCTCGTCCAGATGCTCGCCATACACCAAATACTGGATGTCAAACCCCCACTCATCCTGTACAAAAGCCTTGAGATCGGGTTGTGGTAAAGGTACGGACATGGTCTCGGCTGACACCTGTTCAGGTTGTAACATGGGCTCGCCGTGCAAGCACATCGACATGCCTTCAAGAATATAGCAAAGCCCCTGTCCCCCGGCGTCGACCACACCGGCCTGCTTAAGAACGGGCAATAGGTTGGGCGTGTTGTCTAATGCCTGTTTAGCTTTCGCCAGTGTTGTGTCAAGCACAAATCGTAGATCGGGATTGATAGCAGCGGCATGGCCGGCGGCATCTGCAGCCTCACGTATGACAGTCAGGATCGTGCCTTCCACCGGTTTCATTACACCTTTGTATGCGGTTTCTTTGCCCTGCTGCATCGCATTCGCAAACTGCTCTGCATCAAGGGTTGGGCCCTCTCGCTGTTGTTCGGCCAGGCCTCGCAGGATCTGAGAGAGGATCACACCACTATTGCCGCGCGCACCGCGAACGGCGCCACCCGCAAAAGCTTGCAACATTTCGCCTGAATGATGACCACCATGCGCAGATACTTCTTCCCACGCGGATTGCATGGTGAGTACCATGTTGGTGCCTGTGTCCCCATCTGGTACAGGAAAGACATTGAGGGCATCGACGATATGACTGTGTTGTTTCAAGCAACCAAATCCGGCACCCAGCATGAGTTTCAGATCAAATCCATCGATCTCGATAACGGGCTGGTCTGGTGGGTGCTTGCTATGAAAACTCGAGGTATCTGTAGACGTGATCAATTGGCTAATCTCTGTTACCTAATGATGACTCCCCTGAAAAAAGGTCTAAACAAGCAGTGAAGGCCGAGACAACAACAAAAATGGTGGGGATTGGACACGCTTTTCTCCGTGAAACCCTATGTTTTCCTCTGCGATCTCTGCGTCCTTTGCGGTTAAGAGGCTTTTTTCAGTGGACTCAATGATTGTTCAACCACAACATGATGGTTTTTAAGGTATATGTTTAACACTCTCGCTCACACGCAAGTCTTGCACATGAACATTGACGGCGGCAATGGGTAATCCCATTGTCTGCTCTAACGTGTACTGAAGGCGATGCATGACACTTCTGGCAACCTCAGAAATGCGTGTGCCGTACTCGATGATTATGTAAAGATCCACAACGATGACATCATCGTCGATGGTGACATCAACACCCCGTTGGCTGCTGACACCGTGTAAAAGTCCTTTGCGCCAATCGTCGAACTTAGTTTTACCGGTCAGACCGACCACTCCATAACATTCTAGAACAGTTTCGACCGACAAAGTGGCGATGGCGTTGGCTGAAATCTCGATTTTTCCGAGAGAGGATTGGCGCGTTGTCACGCGATAACTCCGAGAGATTTGCGCTGCTGAGAAAATGAGGTACTGTAGGGGCAGTTAGCAGGTACAACTTCGCTTGCAGACAAGATCGTGAATGAATTTATTCAGTCTTCATTTTGCATTATGGCCGGCATTATGATATTCTGCCTTGTGCTCCCGAACCAGGGGGCTTTTTCTTGGCTGTCTACGTGGCGTCCTAGCGCAGCGACGGCGGCGGCCCATCAAAGACCGTAACATGATCTTGGAGTGGTACCACGATGGCAAAATGTGAAGTATGTGGCCGAGGCCCGCAGTTTGGTAACAATGTCAGCTTCTCGCAGCGACACACAAAACGACGCTGGAATGCAAATGTTCAGAAACGACGCGTTTTGCTTAACGGCGAGATGCGGCAGGTCAAAATATGCACCAGCTGTTTGAAGACTATGACAAAAACCAAAGGCTAAACTTGAGCTACGACATGGTGTAAACGCCAATTCCACATCGGGATTGGCGTTTTGTTTGTCAAGGATTACAGTTCGATTTAAGATGCGTTGCACCTGACATGCACTAGACACGTTGTGTCGGGGCTTGAAATCAAACAGGTCGAAAGATAACGATGGGGTAAACATGATGCTCTAACATGTTACCGCAAGGTCAATAGGTCTGTAAAGAGACAGATACTGATAGAGCACCACTAAGTTGTTTGTGAACAAGCACCTTCCCCCATGGAGCCCGATTTTGCCTGCTGTCCCCATCCGTTGGGAGTTACCTTCTCCCCCGCCACCTGACATACAAGCCCGTTTGAATTGGTTACACCCCATCGTCGTGCAGATACTGTTCAACCGGGGGCTGGTCGATGCTGATGAGGTTGCTGAGTTCTTTGGCCAGCATGTGCGCTCAGACAATCCCTTCAGAATGAAAGGGATAACTGATACTGTAGAACGCTTGCGTTGGGCCATTCGTCGCGGCGAACCCATCGCCATCTATGGCGATTTCGACGCCGATGGCGTGACCTCCACCGCGCTGATGGTACAAACCCTGCAAGCTTTCGGTGCTGATGTCATGCCTTACATCCCTCATCGGGTCGATGAAGGTTACGGACTAAATCAAGAGGCCCTGGCCTGGCTTCACGAGCAGGGCGTTAAAGTGATCCTGACGGTAGATTGCGGGATAAGAGCTGTCGAGGAAGTGACATTTGGCCGGGCACTCGGCCTGGATATCCTGGTCTCTGACCATCATTCTATTGGGCCAGAGTTACCCCCCGCACTCGCCATCATCAACCCAAAGCAAGAAGATTGTGACTACCCCTTCGATGCTTTTGCCGGCGTTGGCGTGGCTTATAAACTGGCACAAGCCCTACTGCGCAGCGAAGAGCAGGCCCCCGTGGCCCGTCGTCCCCTATCACTTGAAGAAGATGACCTGCTCGACCTGGTAGCCATAGGCACCGTGGCCGATATCATGCCGTTACGTGGCGAAAACCGCGTTCTCGTCCAACGTGGATTGGCGCAAATCAATCAGGGGCTGCGGCCAGGTTTGCGAGCACTGATCCGTAAGTCGGGGCCCAGAGGCGGCGAGATCGACGCCACTGCCATCGGCTTTCGCCTAGCCCCAAGACTCAATGCAGCTGGACGCTTGCGTAGCGCCATCATTGCCTATGATCTACTTATGGCAGCAGATGATACCAGCGCCGACGATATCGCTCTGGAGTTGAGCCAACTCAATATCGAACGGCAGCGCTTGACACAGGATGCGGTCAATTATGCCATGGCCGAACTCGGAGACAATCCACCTGATGACGTCCTTTTTGTGGGAAAAGAAGGTTTTAACCCCGGCATCGTCGGGCTCGTGGCCAGTCGTCTGAAAGAGGCCTATTATCGCCCAGCGCTTGTGGCAGAATTGGGAGATGGGCCGATCCGAGGCTCTGCCCGCAGTGTTCCCGAATTCGATATCACCGCCGCCCTGGACGAGTGTGCCGATATCCTGGTGCGCTATGGCGGCCACGCTGCCGCAGCCGGATTTACGGTTCAGTCTGAGTTGTTGCCTAGCCTGCGGCGGCGGCTGAATATCAGCGCTTCATCTCAACTTCAACCTGAAGATAGAGCTCACAAATTGCCTATCGATGCCGTAGTTGACCTGCGTGATCTCGACTATGCCCTTCTGGCCAAGCTCAAGACGCTGGAACCGACAGGCAGTGCTAATCCTCCCGCCATTCTGGTGGTACCCGATCTTATGGTACGGGCGTACCGCCGCGTCGGCGGCGAGGGACTGCATCTCAAACTCAGACTGAGTGACGGCTTTTCGACCATGGACGCCATCGGTTTTGGTCTGGGTGACCAGGCGGGTAATCTGCCCATGCGCATCGATGTTGCTTGCCAATTCGAAGAAAACGTGTGGCAAGACAAACGCACATTGCAGTTGCTCGTACGCGATATCAAACCTGCCGGGAGAGGCATCCAGGACGAACCCGTTGCCAGTGTGGACGCCACGGCGTTATTCTAAATCGCAAATCAGCGCTTTTTAGAGATTGGAGATTCACGCTCTGCCAATCTCCAATCCCTAATCCCTAATCCCTAATCCCTAATCTTTAATCTTTAATCCGTATCAAAACCATGAACTGGAAAAATCTTAGCGGACCCATAAAAGTAGGATTGATCGCCGCTGCCGCCGGAATCATCCTAGCCTGTGTCGGAATCTTACGTGGCACGGTGCCTGCAAACGCTCTCAGCATTTTCCTGGCGCTCGCCATAAGTGGTGTCGCTTGGGGTGTAGTTGCCTGGGCTATTACCACTGCGGCCTTCGATGTTGAGCAAGATCTGGCTGAACAAGAGGCTATAATTGACATTGAAGGTGACACAGAGATGACACCAGACTAGTCTGTTGGCCTGCTGGTCTGCTGGTCTACTTCTTTACCTGCCTACTTCTTCACTTGTTTACTTCTCTACTGACACCTACCCTACACATAAATCCCGCCAATGCCACTTAAATCCCCTTTCGATTCTATCCAAGCCTGGCTCATCGACATGGACGGCGTGATATACCGTGGCGCCGAGCCCCTGCCGGGCGCGGCCGAATTCGTACGGACGTTGCAACAAGAAGAACAAGCATACCTCTTTCTGACAAACAACGCCACCAAGACCCCAGACCAATCGGTCACTCGCCTGGCTTTGATGGGCATTCATGTGGAGGTGTCGTCAGTTTTCACTTCAGCCTTAGCCACAGCAGCTTATCTGACCGAGCACTTTCCGCCACCAAGATGTGTTCTGGTCGTTGGTGGAAATGGCATTCGTACGGCCGTCCCCCAAGCTGGATTTGAGTTGGTTACGCGTGCCGAACAGGCCGAACTGGTCGTCAGCGCCCTCGACCAAGAGGTAACTTACGCGCAATTGGCTGAAGCGGCCTTGGCCATCAACGCCGGTTGCCCATGGATCGCCACCAATCCGGATCCTACATTCCCCAGCGAGCGGGGCATCCTGCCCGGCGCCGGTTCCATTATCGCCATGCTCGCCGCTGCTACGGGCCAGGCGCCGCTGATCATGGGTAAGCCCGAGCCCGGCATTTATGACCAGGCCCTGGCACTGCTCGGCGCTAATCCTCGCGAAACAATTATGCTGGGCGACCGCCTGAACACCGACATCCTCGGTGGCCACCGCGCCGGCATCAACACCATGTGTGTGCTGACAGGCGTCAGCGGGCGCGCCGAAGCTGAAGCTTATCAACCGCGGCCCGATTTCATCATCGAAGGCTTGCCCGAGCTCTTGGCAAATTGATTAAACTGTTTCAACAGGATTTCGTGACTATGCTCCAACTTCTGGATCTAACTCAATCCGATTTACGTGATCTCATGACCTCGTGGGGCGAGCCTGCCTATCGAGGCGACCAGATCTATACATGGCTGCACAAGGAACTGGCGACGGATCTGGCGGAGATGACCAATCTGCCCAAAGCACTCAGGGCAAAGCTGGTCATAGAGGCGACCGTTGATCCACTAGAGCTAATCGTCCAGATCGACAGCAAGGATAAGCTCACACGCAAGGCTCTTTTTCGCCTCAAAGATGGCAACACCATTGAAGTGGTGCTCATGCTCTACAACTATCGCCGCACCGTCTGCATTTCCACACAGGTGGGCTGCGGCATGGGCTGCACGTTTTGTGCTACTGCGCAAGGTGGTTTGGCCAGAAACCTCTCCGCCGGTGAAATCATCGCCCAAGTTCACTACTTTGAGCGATGGCTGCGTGAATCGGGTGGTGGAGAGGGTCTTAGAATAGAACGTCCAGCCACGTTGACCAATGTCGTCGTTATGGGGATGGGCGAGCCCTTGGCAAATTACGACGCTCTGTTACAAGCTATCCGCGCCATTGCCAACCCCAAAACTTTCGAATTATCTGCCCGCAGCATTACCCTCTCGACCGTGGGGCTCATCCCCATGATAGACCGCCTGACAGAGGAGGATGTGCCGGTACGGCTGGCGGTTTCCTTGCATGCGCCCAGCAATCGCCTGCGAAACAAGCTGGTACCGATCAACAACCGCTACCCCTTGGAAGCACTGATCGCCGCCTGCCACCGCTATCAAGCACAGACCAATCGTCGTATCACCTTCGAATATGCGCTCATGCGCGGCATCAATGATGCCCTGCAGCAAGCCGAACTATTGTCGGACCTGTTAGCCGACCTCAATTGTCACGTCAATCTGATCCCGCTCAATCCCATCCCCGCTTCTCCTTACCAACCTACCGCTGAAGCCGAGGCCCAACGATTCCTGAAAGTTCTGACGGACGCCAATATCCCTACCACTATGCGTCTGCGCCGCGGAATCGAGATCAATGCCGGGTGCGGGCAGTTGCGTCAGGCTGCGCAGCAACCTGATATGATAGATATGTTATAAAGTGCTATGATCCGAACCCTATTCATGGGCACTCCCGCCTTTGCCGTGCCCTCCTTACAGGCATTACTTGGCGATGATACATACGAAATCGTTGGCGCCGTCACCCAACCTGACCGCAAGGCCGGAAGAGGGCGCAAACTGCAGATGTCCCCTGTAAAGGAAGCGGCGATTGCGGCTGATATCCCGGTCATGCAGC
This sequence comes from Chloroflexota bacterium, assembly GCA_003353825.1. The sequence continues at coordinate 4,047 of PIVW01000106.1, read as the reverse complement.
CGCAAAAATTGCGCGAGCCCGCTGCTTTTGCCGAGTTGGAATCCCTGGTCCCCGATCTGATCGTCGTTGCCGCCTATGGACAGATATTGAGAGCTAATGTGCTTGAGTTAGGGCGCTATGGATCTATCAATGTGCATGCCAGTCTGCTCCCGCGTTGGCGTGGTGCTTCGCCTATCAACGCCGCCCTACTCGCCGGAGATAGGGTAACGGGCAGCACTATCATGCGCATGGATAAAGGTATGGATACCGGTCCGATCCTCGCTCAGGCAGCGGAGATGATCCGAGCGGAGGATACGGCCGGCTGCCTGGGTGAGCGTCTGGCCCAACAAGGTGCGCAATTGCTGGTGAACACCCTGCCCTGCTATCTCGGCGGCTCGCTTCTACCACGTTCGCAAAAAGACGAAGCTGCCACAATATGCCGTTTGCTTAACAAGGAACAGGCCCGAATTGATTGGGAGCAAGCGGCGAACCACATCGAACGCATGGTCCGAGCCTACGATCCCTGGCCGGGCGCCTTTACCACCTGGTCGGGCGCAAATCTGAAGCTGGGTGCGACACAAGTGGTCGAAGGGCAGGGGACACCTGGTGAAGTTGCCAGTTGGGATGATGGTGTGGCGGTTGGTACGGGCAGGGGGATGCTGATCGTCGACCAATTGCAACCGGCCGGAAAAAAGATGATGAGCACGCGTGATTTCTTGCGGGGACGCAGCGACTTCGTAGGCGCTTTATTGGGGCAGTAGTTACACTTCGGCTACCTCCTTGAGCTATCACGCCGCGCAGGTAATTCGGCGCTTACAACGCCAACAACAGTTTGACGACATCTCTGGCGGATCGCAAGTTCAATGCCGTATTTGCACAGCCTGAGTTTTTATTTGCTCCAAGGAAGATAAGCGACGTGAATGTCTTGTTATAGGAACGGCATGATTTTGCGTTCTGGATGGTGAAAAAGTAAGATGGGGGGAACGGAATATCATTCGCCCGAATCAAACTCGAATAGAGCTTGTGACATGCCCCAAAAACCTTCTGCAAAACAGAGCAACACCAGATCCCGTCGCAATCTGGCCCTCGTTGTCACCCTTCTCATCGTTGGCCTCCTGCTACTAGTTGTCACATTCGCTCCGCTGGTGATGGAAACGCAGGATAGCGCCGCGGAGACTATTGACACGCCGGCCCCAAGCCAGGGCGCCAGCAGTCAAAGCCTGATCGTATTGCCCGACGATGGTGTAGCTGTGGTCCTCGAGCTGATCGAGAGAGCACAGGAATCGATCCGCTTGAAGATCTACCTGATGACCTACCGGGACATCCGCGCGGCCCTCATTCGGGCGGCCAATCGGGGCGTTGATGTACGGGTGATTATCGAAAAGAATCCAACCGGAGGCGGGGACAGTAATCAGATCAGTTACGATGAGTTGGTGGACGGAGGGGTCAGCGTCAAATGGGCGCCCGCTACCTTCAGGCTGACGCACGAAAAAAGCCTGGTAATCGATGATCGTGAGGCCCTCTTTGGCACGTTCAATTACACAGTCAGTTCCTTTAGCAGCAATCGAGAATATGGCGTGCGGCTCGACGATCCCTCCATTGTTGACGATATCGCCTCAATCTTCGATGCCGATTGGGATGCAGTTGGCATTGAACTGAGCGATGACAGCCCCCTGGTGCTCAGCCCAACCAACAGCCGGGACCGTATCTACGACATCGTCGATGGCGCCGAACAGACACTATGGCTCGAACAGGCTACCTTGCTCGACGAAGATGTCACAGATCGTTTGATCCAAGCCGTTCACCGTGGGGTCGAAGTTCGGTTTATCGGGGCGGATCGTGGTGGGGCGGATGACTACGCCGAAGCCAACTACGAGCGTTTACGACAGGCTGGCGCTCAGGTAGCGTTGCTTGGCGATCCGCAGATCCATGCCAAGGTTATCCTTGCCGATGGCGAACGAGCCCTCATTGGTTCTATAAACATGACCTTTGCTTCGATGGAGCTTAACCGTGAACTGGGCATTCTCACACAAGACCCGGACGTTGTCGAGCGGCTGCAAGACACGATGGCAAATGACTGGACGCAAGCTAGCAAAATCGTGGTTGCACCGGAGGGCGTGATCCCTTGGGATGAAGCGAGACATTTTGTGGGGGCGGACGTGACCTTGGAAGGTGAAATCGTACGTACCTACGACAGCGGCAAAGTCACATTCCTAAATTTCGATGACGATTACCGGAATACACTTTCTATTGTCATTTTCCCCGATGCTTATGATCTGTTCCCCACTCCCCCTGCCGAGCACTTTCTGGATCGGCGCATCCAGGTAGAGGGTCGAGTGAAAGAGTATCAGGGCGCCCCCGAAATCATAGTCGAAACAGCCCGCCAGATCCAGATTATGGGGGACGATACGGAAGACAACTCACAGACAGTGCCGCAAGTAACTAGAACTGAGGCTCCTATCCCGGACATCGTACCCTGGCAGGATGCGATCGATTATGTTGGCGAAGACATCACCATCGAGGGGGCGGTTGTGCGCACCTATGATTCTGGCAATGTCACCTTTCTTAATTTCAGCAACAATTGGCAGGGCACCATGAGCGTTGTGATTTTCGCGGCAGATTATGAGAAATTTCCTGAACCCCCTGAGTCATTGTATCTGAACCAGGAGCTGCATGTAAGCGGCCGAGTCAAAGAATATAAGGGCGCGCCTGAGATCGTGGTCGAATCCCCCGACCAGATTGAGATCGTCGGCCAGACCATGCCATCTTCAGCAGAGGCTGAGGGCTCGGCAGGGGCTGAAGTGTCGGAAGGGGCTGAGGACTCGGCCCCTGCTGAGGGATCAGAAAGTGCTGAATCGGTGACGGGCATTATCTCGTGGCAAGAGGCTGATGCCCATGTGGGGCAGGAGTTGACTGTGGAAGGACGGATCGTGCGCGCTAACGACACAGGCAGCATCACCTTCTTGAATTTTTCTAAAAAGAAAGGTGGCTTCGTCGCGGTTGTGTTCGCCGACGACTATGACAATTTCGGCGATTTACCGGTGAGACTGTATGATGGTAAAGAGGTGTGGATTAGTGGCGAAATTACAGCCTATAAAGGTACACCACAGATCGTCGTACGCTCTCCGGAACAGGTCGAGGTCTTTGAATAGAGTGTTGAGTGCGCTGCGTTCGTACCAGCCGAGGTCAAGCGATCGAGGTCATCGTAGCCGAAGGTGAAGGTCTTGGGCACAGGAGCCCATGGTTTTCCTGGTGCTGATATGGGAAAAACATTGTCACGATCCCCGAGACGTTGCCTGCGTGATCGTATTCATAGCACTGGCGCTGGCCGCCATTGGCCATGTCCTGGGTGGATTCGATATTGCCCACGGCGTCGTAGCTGTAGCTCAGGCCCTGCAAGCTATCGGGATCGGCCAAGGTGCCGGTTTCGATTTTGTGCAGACGGCCGCTGTCGGCGGTTTGCAAGGACCAGGGGTAGTAGTCGTAGGTGTTGCGATAGCTGCCGTTGCCCAATACACGTTCCTGCACCCGACCCAGGGCATCATAATCCACACTGCTGACCAGTGTCTCGACCACGCTGCTTACCAGGCTTTCGGGCAGGCCCTGCTCGTTGTACTCGTAGGTCAGGTGATCACTGTTGCTGGGGTAGGTCATGGTGGCTACCCGGTCAAGGGGATCGTAGGTGTAATTCGTTTCGAAAACGACCCCCTGTTTGATGGCCACCGTTTCCTGGGTCACCCGCCCCCTGGCGTCGTAGTCGAACACCCGCCAGCTATCGGGGTTAGATGACATCCACATCTCGGCCGTGAGTTGACCCTTGCCGGCGCCATAGGGCGCGGGCACCGTGTTCCATGTCGGCCAGCGCCAACCATTGATCCACACATTAGCCGGGTACCTGCCGTCATAATAGCGTCGTGTCAGTTAATACCTTCGCCAATTCCGTTACGGTGCCAAAACAGACAATTTGGTGTAGAGAAGGTGTCAAAAACTGATCGTTTTCAAGGCATTCATCCCTATTTTTGTTCGATATTTGCCCTGTTGTGGGGTGAATTTGGTCACGAGTCTGCC
>PIVW01001303.1 GCA_003353825.1 Chloroflexota bacterium | reverse complement strand
CTCCCTCGATCATAGTTTCGAGAGGTGTTCTGCCGCAACACATTTTGCCTTGGTGTGTGCGCTTGGTGTTATGGCCAGGAATAGCTGATAGTCATGTTTGTCTGCCCGGCCACAGAATTCGGTGCCGCGAGCGATCATTATGCGCAGCACCCGATCAATGATCTTCTGGCAGCATATCTACATGCCTGGGCGCTTCAAACGGCACTGCAGCTACATGGTAAAGAGCGCTGCTCATGCGACAGACTCAAATTTCTGGATCAGTGGATCGTTTACTCCTGCCTCAGCAAAGCCTTTGGCCCGGAACTGACACGAGTCGCATTGATCGCAGGGACGACAATCAGGTGAAGGATCATAACAACTGCTTGTCAGACTGTAGTCAACACCAAGTTCCATACCCTTGCGGATAATCTCCGCTTTGGAAAGATGGATGAGCGGGGTGTGGATATTGAGATTTTGCCGCCCTTCAACACCAGCTTTCGTCGCCAGGGTTGCCATTTTCCGGTAGGCCTCGATGTACTCCGGCCGACAATCCGGATATCCCGAATAATCTAGTGCATTCACTCCGATAAAGATATCGCTAGCTTCAAGCACCTCAGCCCAAGCCAGGGCAAACGAAAGGAAAATCGTATTTCGACCAGGCACGTAGGTGACCGGAATCTCCTCCCCAATATCCTCATGACTTCTACCCTTGGGCACATCGATATTGGCCGTAAGGGCAGATCCCCCGAATAGTCTAAGGTCGATGTCCGCAATCACGTGCTCCACCACACCCAGGGCCTCTGCAACACGGGCCGCAGCATC
>PIVW01001302.1 GCA_003353825.1 Chloroflexota bacterium | reverse complement strand
ATTTTGCCGGTGACCCCCACTGTGCGTAGTAGTTTTGTATCATCAGGTGTGGTTGCTGCCCCCATCAACCACCGCCTGAGTGATTCCAGGTGTTCTTCCTGATCTCGAATCAGTGCCTCGAAGTACGCCAGCACCGCGTTTTTATAAGCTAAACTGTCAATTCCCGAGGCTTCCACTGTGTCTATCAACCCCCGGTAGTTGGGATGGTTTATCGCCTGCAAACCGGGCGGTTCATCGATCATGCGTTCGAGTGTGCCCTGCAAAAAGCGAGTGAGCCCCCTTTCATCAGAGATACTCTCATCCGCTTCATGCCAGATTAAGTTGCGAGCTACGGCCGCGTAAACAGCGCGTTGGTCATTGTAAGGCGTCTCCACCGGGCTGAGATCGACCTTCGACACGGCGAATCCTCGACTCCAGGCCAGATCGCGTAGACAATAGAGGAAGTGGGATTTACCGCTGCCGTAATCGCCGACCACCATTTTGTAGGCAGCGCCGCCATCCTGCAGGTAGGATGAGAAATAATACTCGTCCAAGGCATCGAGTAAGGACTGGTTGCCGACGTTGAAGTAGTGGATACCTCTCGGGGGTGGTGTGCCTGAGCTACCGAGCACTTCGACGATCTGGCGGGCGAGAGGTTGGGTGAGGGTCATGGTCGAATGTCTTTGTGAGGTATTACTATATAAAAATGGTTCTCTGGGATTTCGCGTGATGCGGATTTTCCTCGCACGATATCTAGACGTTTAACACAACCAGCCACTAGGTGTGGGGGCATCATCGACTGAAATTCGTGATCGTCACGCG
>PIVW01001301.1 GCA_003353825.1 Chloroflexota bacterium | reverse complement strand
GCCCAAATCCAGGGAGGTTTCGCCGTCAGGGAGCAGGGCATCCGCGTCCAGCAGATCCAAAACTCGGTCGGTCGAGGCCATCGAACGCTGATATAAATCCAGGGTATCGCCCAAACGCGTGAGGGGCCAGAGCAGTCGCTGGGTGATAAAAATCAGCACCGAATATACACCAACGGCCAGTTCGCCCGTCAGCGCCATCCGCCCTCCGAAGATGAGAATAGCGATAAAACCAGACATGATGATCATTCGAATGAGGGGCACAAAAGCCGAGCTGAACTTGATCGCTTTTTCATTGGCAAGACGATAAAGATCGCTCTCAGTGGTGATGCGCCCCAACTCGTGCTTTTCAGCGGTGAAACTTTTTATGGTGGCGATACCGCTGAGATTATTGGCAAGATAACCATTCAGGATGCCAACCTGCTCACGAACGGCGGCATATTTGGGTGCAAGAGTGCGTTGAAAACGGATCGAGCCCCAAATAATGAAAGGCATCGGGAGCATCGCCATCCACGCCACGGAGGGCGCGGTGTAAAAGAAAATCCCGCCGATGACGGTGACGGTGGTGACCACCTGCCAGATATCGTTGACGCCTTCATTGAGAAAACGTTCAAGCTGATTGATGTCGTTATTGATGATGGACAGCAGACCACAAGTGGAGCGATCTTCAAAATATGCCAGCTTGAGATGCTGGACGTGGTCGTAAGTATCAACACGCAGATCGTGCTGGATGGTCTGGGCCAGATTTCGCCATGCGACTTGATAGAGGTATTGGAAAGTCGATTCGAAGACCCAGATGAAGAC
>PIVW01000597.1 GCA_003353825.1 Chloroflexota bacterium | reverse complement strand
GGGGTGTCTAGCATGCAAAAGAGGATGAGTCGTTTGTTCATAGCGTCTCGGACTAATACATCTTTTGGCCAAAGTCGAGTTTGAGACCACGGCATGTTCCTAATTCCCGTCTGAAACGGTGCCCAGGTGTAGTAGTGAACCCAAAAATGGCCAAAGTCGAGTCTGGGTAATCGCCTGAATGGCTATCCGCATCCCACACCACTTGCCGAGGATCGATTCTCAGGCCTTGTAGAGACCACCACTCTGGAGAACGGCCTGCACGAGTTCCTACGTGAGACCGATCTAGGTGAGGTTCGCGTTGGCTCGGATGGTAAAGAAAGGGGATATGGCCGCTATCAAGTGCGAGATGTCGAGCCATGACCCTTCTACCCAATCAAAGACTGCGCTATGAGCTCCCCCCGAACGTTTGCAGTATGGCGGAGATCCCTCTTTGGGGCGCAAACGCCATCGACGCCATACGACCTAAAACGGCTGTTACCACCCTGATTCATCAAAAATCGGTGACCCTTGAAGTCGTGATCAAACGAGCCTTTGTTCCATCGTTTTGCACTTGGTTAGCCAGTCTCTTTGAAGATCCACAGTCGCCAGATTGGCAAGGCTTGGGACAGGCGACGTTGCGTATGGCACGCTTCCTTCGCGATTATGATTACGATCGCACCTTTCGCTCGACGGCAGTCTGGCAAGCCTATGAAGGGGCTGTAGCAAACTGGTATCGATCCGTCAGCGACGAAACAAGCTCCCCACCCGCTCCCTCCAAGACCGAAATCGTGACGACGCTGGGTTGGCTTGCCGCCATGCTTCGTCCCCTGGGTTTCGTCCCTCCCGTTGTCGACCTGTTCCACACCACTATCGCCTCCCCCGTCAGCCTCGTTGGCATAGTCGCCCGACTTGGCCAGGGTATACCGCTCCTCCTCACAGAGCATGGAGTCTACCTGCGGGAACGGGCGATCAGCGCCTTGGACGATCCCACTCTGAGTTTCTTCGAAAAGTACCTGTTGGTGAGGATCGCAGATGTTTGTACGCGTCTTTGCTACCATGTTGCCGATGTCATCGCCCCAGTTTGCAAATTCAATGGTGTTTGGGGAGAGCGTCTGGGCGCATCGCCGGAAAAGATCCAGGTCATCTACAATGCCGTGGATTCCCAGCGTTTTCTAGCACTCGACCCGGCAGAGCCAGAGGCCAAATGGCCGACAGTGGTGGCGGTGGCCAACATCATTCCATTAAGGACATCCTCACCCTGATCCGAGCAGATGCCATTTCGACTGGCTTGTGTATCCACAGGTGATGATTTACACAGTATCGAAGACACAAGTCCATTTCAGTCATCCTATTGGGCTGCTGTATTGTACAACTGCAATGTTTTTCAATTTACGAATCCACACTATAGCGCTGGCGCCTCTGCTGAGGGAAATCATATTTATGTACATGCGCTCCCAGATATCGCTGAGAATGATCGATTTACGACTGATATCTCGTCCATGCGCGAAGAATCTGCTAGTGAATTTCTGCGATTGACACAATATGGTCAAATTCGGGTTGGATCAGATGGTGGAGAGCAGGGATTTGGCGAATATCAGCTATCGGGAGATTTGAATTGAAAGAACCTGTTGGACTGGCCGGCAATGACCGATCTGTCTGCGTTGGATTTCTCACAGAGGGCACCTATCCCCATTCTGGGGGTGGCGTAAGTACGTGGAGCGATCTACTAATCAGGGGTCTGCACACATATCGTTTTCATCTGCTGGCCGCAACATCACAGACGTTTCGCAAGACAAGATACGATCTGCCACAGAATGTGCTAGCAATGACGCAAATCCCACTTTGGGGCGCCAATGCTATAGATTCTGTACGACAGATAACGGGTGCGACCGCACTGGCTAGGCAGAAACGCTCGACAACCGAACAGGTCATCGAACAGCAATTTGCTTCTGCACTGAAGGTGTGGTTGCAATGTCTATTTGCCACCAAGGCAGAGTTTGATGGTGAAGCCTGTGGCGGGGCCGTGCTGCAAATGGCGCGATTTCTACGCGTATTCGATTACAGCACAGTATTTCGTTCAAAAACGGTATGGGCTGTCTTTTCCACTGCGGTCGCATCCTGGTATGATCCCGTTCCCACTCATGGATCGCCACGTCCATCTTATACAATCGATGAATTGATCACATCTTTGCATTGGCTTACAGCCTTACTACGCCCGCTCGCGGTATCAGCGCCAGATGTAGACCTTTTTCACGCCACAGTAGCTGCCTCAGTTGGGCTCATTGGCGTCGTCGCTCGTCGTGAAGCTGGGATTCCTCTGCTGTTGACAGAGCATGGGGTATACTTACGCGAGCGCGCTATCAACGTTGGTACAAATCACGATTTCAGCTTTTTCCAAAAACATTTTCTGATTCGAATGGCAGATATTACGACACGTTTGTGTTACTATCATGCCGATCTGGTTGCGCCGGTCTGCCAATTCAATGGCAAATGGGAGACACGTCTTGGCGCCGATCCCGCCAAAATAGAAGTCATTTACAATGCTGTAGATACAGATCGTTTTCGACGCCGCACAGAGCCATCTGATACGACGGCGCCTGTGATCGTGACGATGGCTAATGTTGTCCCGATCAAAGACATCCTAACCCTGATCAACGCCGCCGTCGAGATCCGCCAGACGTTCCCCGATGTGTGCGTTTGGGTTTATGGATCACTCACGGCTGATGTAAAATATGCAGCAAAATGTCGGCAGTTGATTGAGTCGTTGCATCTTTCAGAGACGGTTGAACTTCGCGGTCGCCATCCTTCACCGGAGCAGGTTTACCCTAAATGTGATCTGGTAGCACTACCCAGCATCTCCGAAGCCTTTCCCTTTACGGTGTTGGAGGCAATGGCATGCGGTAAGCCGGTTGTAGCAACCGATGTTGGTGGGGTGTCAGAGGCGCTGGGGGAGGCTGGAATCGTCGTACCACCTCGTTCTCCCTCGCTGCTGGCAGAAGCTATTATCAATTTGCTCAACGATTCGTCACGGCGTCGTACGCTTGGGAACTTAGGGCGCAAAAGAGCCTTACAGCACTTCCGCACTCAACACTTGCTCAATGCTTATGATGACGTTTATACTAAACTCTCCTGTGTACCTCGACCCTCCCAAGCCACCGATAGAGGTTACTCGGTAGAATCTGGTATGGCATCGTAGAGAAAGGATTTTCCAAGAAACAAATTATCCGAAAATTCTTGGTAAATCCGTGAGCAACTCCAGAAAATGCCTCCCGATTGGGGCACTTATCTTTCTGGAGTTGCCAAACTCGCTATCCGGACTTAATCCTTTT
>PIVW01001300.1 GCA_003353825.1 Chloroflexota bacterium | reverse complement strand
TAACATTTTCAGTGAGTTATGATAATGGCAAGCAATCTAACATCCGGAAGTCCAACAAATTAGGGGCAAATGTAGAGCATATCATCAATTAAGTCGAGGTTAAGAGAATCTCAATCTATCTGTGATTATTAGAATGTTGGCAAGCCACTACATGCGGGATGCTCCATAATCGTTGCCTGAAAGGCGTTCGCAATACAGGCACTCAAGGAGGGATTCAAATGACAAATTACTCCCAATTCAAGCTTGCAGCCATTCAGGCTGCTCCGCGCTATTTCGATCCGACAGCGTCTATCATAAAGGCCTGCAGATTTATCCAAAAGGCAGGCGAACAAGATGCAACCATCGTCGCTTTCGGAGAATGCTGGTTGCCTGGGTATCCATTCTTCGTCTGGGGGGAGAAGGCCCCAAACAACGCTATAGTACCTGAATATTTAGCTAATGCGGTTGAGATTCCAAGTGCCACTACCGATGAGTTGTGCAAAGCTGCCCGCCAGGCTAACACCGATGTAGTTATCGGCGTGGCGGAACGTGACTCCCGGTCCCGGGGCACTGTTTACTGCACGCTGCTTTTCATCGGCAGTGACGGTGAGATTCTGGGTCGTCACCGCAAGCTTAAGCCCACCTATCGGGAGCGCACAGCCTGGGGCGAAGGGGATGGCAGCAGCCTGGTGGTCTACGAACGGCCTTACGGCCGGATCAGCGGCCTCAACTGTTGGGAGCACAACATGGTCTTGCCAGGATACGCGCTCATGGACCAGGGCACCCAGATCCATATTGCAGCCTGGCCGGGGATGAGTGATTC
>PIVW01001299.1 GCA_003353825.1 Chloroflexota bacterium | reverse complement strand
CGCGGGGACAGAGTTCAGGCTCCATCGATGCTGCCTGAGCCATGAGTTTGCGGATCAAGTTGTAGGCCAACAAGTGCATCCAGATCTCCTTGCGAACCATGGATGGGCTTTTACATCGTAACACGTCCATCTGCATCACTTGCTTGATCGAACGCAAGTCGAGTTCGGCATGCCAGCGACAGCGAAAGGCGGTCGCCAACTCCTGTTTGCTATAGATCTGAGCATCGAGAAGGGTTGTGACCAACTGCAACTCGCTGCGTCGAAACCCCTTTTGTAACACTGATACCTTGACTTCACGGATAGACAGGGTTTCAGGAAGACGCCGATAGAGGGACTGCTTCATCCAAGACGGTCGTTGGGGTTTAGCCCATGAGACAACATGATCGTAACGGCCCAACTTTTGTCCCTTGCGGAAGTCGATGTATCGCTTGCCGTCATGATATCCCAAGTAGTCTACACCGCGTTCAAGTAACATGGCAATCGTCCAGTAGTTGGAGAACATCGCATCGCCCAATAGGACATCCCCAGCGTCTAGTTGATCGAACAATTGACGTAAGAGAGAGGTTTCACCGGTCTTTTTACCGCTGTAGGCGCCCATGGCCACGTCCAAAACGGCACCACAAGACAGCCCTATCAGGCCTACTAAGCGGATAATGGGAAAGCCGATGCCTTTCTTCTGTCCTGGTTGTTGTGGATAGACCTTCTGATTATCTGGTGTGTCCGGCATGCTAACGGTGGTGCCGTCCACAATTTTGATGGGTTTACCGCCCAGCAATTTCATAGGTGGAACTTGCCGTTGTAA